>JAZLJM010000079.1:0-15846 GCA_045617805.1 Pseudobutyrivibrio sp. | reverse complement strand
AAGAACGGATTTGTAACCTTCTCTGTACCGATGGTAAGTAATTACTGGACAATCGGAAGCAAGAATATGAAGAATAAGCTTCTTCGAAATAACGTAGCAATACCAAGATAAAGTAAAGGCGGAACTTAAGTTTGGGTTCCGTCTTTTTTACTAAATAATAGAAAATGGAATGCGTTGTTCTCTAATTACCTTTTTGACAAATACATTCAATAATGCTGATGTAGAGAGACCTACAGTGTCGCAAAACTGATCAAACTGTGCTTTGTCGAAATTATCCCAAGAATTGACAGTACCTTCATATGAAAATATAATTATCGTAATGTAGTTTGAATTGCCAGCCATACAAATGGCGTGGCTACGTAAAAGGAGTAGATTTGGAGATAAAAGTAATAATAGCTATGCATAAGCCCTATCGGGTTCCGGCGGACGAGATATATTTGCCGCTTCATGTGGGCGCTTGTGGCAAGGCTGATATCGTTATAGATGGGGAAAGGATTCAGACGGATGATGCTGGTGAGAATATTTCTATCAAGAATCCTAATTATTGTGAATTAACAGGACTTTATTATGCCTGGAAAAATATTCCTGCAGAAGTGATAGGCTTAGTTCATTATCGTAGATATTTTACGGCTAAGAAATTGTCCTATAGAAAGCAGCATAAGCCTTTTGAATGTGTGCTTGATAAAAATGAGCTATCGGCGCTAATTAAGCGAGGGGATATTATTGTTCCAAATAAGCGTAAGTACTATATTGAATCGCTGTATTCACATTATTGTCATACATTGGATGGAATGCATCTGGATTTGGCTCGTGAGATTGTGGAAAAAAAGTATCCGGATTACCTCGATTATGTGGATAAGGCGTATAGAGCTACCAGTGGTTATATGTTTAATATGGCGATTATGAAAAGAAAGTATCTCGAGGAGTATTGCAGCTTTATCTTTGATGTTCTGGGTATGCTGGAAGGGCGCATAGATGTTTCTGGGCTTGATGCATTTTCGGCTAGACTTTTTGGAAGAGTAAGTGAGATATTGTTTAATGCATATATTTTGAAAAAACGGGATGAGGGCGTAGCTGTTGTAGAGTGTAAAACAATGGATATGGAGCCTGTTAATTGGGTAAAAAAAATATGGGGCTTTTTGGCTGCTAAGTTTTTTGGCAAAAAATATACAAAAAGCATGTAGGAAGTATGAAGATATCAATAATTACACCATTTTATAATGGACAGGAATATATGAAAGCATATCTTGAGACGATGCTTGTGAATAGAGACCATTTACAAAGAGAGGGGCATGAGCTTGAGGTGATTCTTGTAAATGATAGTCCCGAGGTTGCTTTAGAGCCAAAGGAATATTGCGAGTATATAGAGGATGTTGTCGTTGTTTTTAATGAAAAAAATTCTGGCATTCATTTTAGTCGTGTGAAGGGGCTTGAGGCAGCTTCGGGCGATTATGTGATTTTTTTGGACCAGGATGATTTGATTACGGGCGACGCGCTGCTTTGTTATGTGGAGGCTTTGGAAAAGACGTCATCTGAGGTTCTTGTTTCAAATGCATTTTTGGAGCAGTCGGATGGACATAATGAATTATGGTACAGAACAGATTATCACAAAGCTTTGATATCAGATTTAGATACCTATTTAAAGGTGGGTATTCAGATAATTTCTCCGGGACATACAATTATCAAAAAATCAGCAATTCCTTCATTCTGGAAGGAGCATATTATGAGTGCAAATGGCGCTGATGATTATTTTTTGTGGCTTTTGATGCTTTCTAGTGGTATATATTTTGATTATTTGGATATTCCGCTTTATATTCATAAGTATACGGGCTCAAATTTATCTGCGGATACGACAGTGACAGATGAATCGATATTTGAATTTCTTGAGTATTTGGCAGATTTTGCCCCCTTTAAGCAGGAGGATATATTTACCCTTCATAGTATGATTTCGTATAAGAATCAATTTAGAAATAGTAATCTTTTTGGGAAAATGGGGTGCTCACTGGCGAATCTTTCAATTTTTTTAACTAATCTCAAATATAAGAAAAAGACAAAGACCGCCTATGGCTTTAATAGAGAATAGCTTTTGGATGAGGAAACTATGAGTAAAAATGCGCTTTTGTTAGCGACGTATAATGGAGAAAAGTTAATAGGTGAATTGCTGGATTCCCTTTTTGCGCAGACCTTTCAGGATTTTGTGATTTATGTGCATGATGATGGCTCTACGGATGCTACGCTTGCAGTTATTTCGGAATATTCAAAGCGCTATGTAAACAGGATTAAGCTTGTGGAGGGACCACCGCTTAGGAGCGCTAAGAAAAATTTTATGTATATGATGTCGCAGGTCGAGGCGGATTATTATTTTTTGTGTGACCATGATGATGTGTGGTTACCTGAAAAAATGCAAAGGTGCTATGATTTGATATGCGAAAAGGCTGTGGCTGGGGTGCCGGCAACAGTTTTTTGTGATATGTATGTGGTAGATGAAAAGCTCGCTGTTATTTCGGAATCCTTTATCAGATATATAGGTCGCAGCCCGTATAATACAGCGTATTCGCAGATTTTGATAGATAATCCGGCGGCAGGCTGTTCGATGTGCTTTAACAGGGCGCTTCGTGATATTGCAGTTAAAGATTATGGGCTTGACTGGGATAAAATTCCTATGCATGATGCTTATCTTATGGAGCTTTGTGCTTTGTTTGGCTCTATTTATGCGATTGATGAGCCACTGAATTACTATCGGCAGACGGGCTTAAATGTATGTGGTGCCAAGACGGAGAGTACATTTATTAAGATAAAAAGAAATCTTGGTGATATTTTTTCAGGAAAGACAATTAAAGTGAAAAAGGCTTTTGTTAATGAGGCGCGATTTTTCGCGGCAGAGCTTTTGAAGGTTCAGGGACTTGATGCAGAAAAACGCAGAGTCTTAGAGGAATTCGTCAATATCTCGGAAAAATCCAAGCCAGCCAGAATGAGTTTTTATAAAAAAAATAATTTTACAAGGGCAAATCATAATTTTTGGATGCGCTTGTGGGTATAGAAGTTAGGAGTTTTAATTTTATGAAATCAGCAGTATTTTTTGACATTGATGGAACCCTTTGGAATTATGATCACTATATTCCGGATAGTACCAAAAGAGCGATAAAGGAGTTAAGGGCTAACGGTCATCTGGCTCTTTTGTGTAGTGGAAGAACAAGAGCCTTTATTCAAAACAAAGACCTATTAAGCCTGGGCTGGGACGGGATTGTTTGTGCCTGTGGATGTCATGTTGAGTTGAATGGTAAAATTGAGTATCAAAGTCTTTTGGATAAGGCTGAGTCAATTAAGATGGTTGAAATGGTTAGAAGCTATGGCTTTAAGCCAATTCTTGAGGGACCGGTAAATCTTTACATGGATGATGATGAGTTTCCGGTAGGAGACCTTTATGGAGATATTGTACGAGCAGATTTAGGGGATGATCTTAAGACGATTTGCGGTGAAAATTACGGCGATTGGGTGATAAATAAGATTTCTTGTGCTACCGAGGTTGAGGAAGATAAAAAGCAGGAATGCTTAAAGCTTATTAATGAAAATTATTTTGCAATAGAGCATGTTGACCCTGTTGTTGAAATCATTCCAAAGAATACCAGCAAGGCGACAGGTATGCTTAAGGCTTGTGAGCTTTTAGGGGTGGATGCTGCAAATACCTATGCCTTTGGCGATAGTGCCAATGACCTTGAAATGCTTGAGGCTGCTGCTGTAGGTATTGCGATGGGAAATGGTACAGATAACGCAAAGGAAGCTGCTGATTATGTAACAGATGCCTTTGATGAGGACGGTATATACAATGGACTTAAGCATTTTGGCTTAATTTAATCTGAGGTAAGGTGTAATTTTTATGGGAAGCTTGATAAAGAGAAATTGTCTGCTTTTTCTGATTTTTGTAGCAATTATATCTTTTGCGGGGTGTGGCAATAAAGCTGAGAAGGCGAAGCCTGCTGAGTTTAAGACTGCTGAAGCTGCGGATAGTGCAATTAATTCAGAAAATTTTCCTGAGCTTAGCGAAGCGTCTGCGCAAGCTTATGAACAGATGCCATTTGTATTTGATACAGAGTTTGATACAGTTTTTGTAGATGCTGATATGCAGCTTTCAAATTCCTATGGAGTTGCAAATTTATCCTACACAGGTTACATTGATTTTAATCAAAATAAGCAGGTGGTGAAGACTAAGACTAGCGGCTTGTCACAACTGCTTGCTACTGAATATGTGACAGATCTTGTATCTGGCCAGACGAAGGTGACATTTTCAGATGGTTCTATGATTGAGGTACCAAGTGGGCTTGATGCTCTTGATTACAAAAAAGAGCTGGAGGCGTTGCTGCAAAATGAAACGGTAGAGCAGATTTCTGAAAATACCTATGAGGTGACCTTGTCGGAGGAACAGCGGGTAGGCTATGAGAAGCTTTTGTCGAGCACTTCTGAATATGCACTTGGGGAAAAGACCGAGATTTCGCTAAAGGATGGTTATATTTCGCAGGTTGAGCTGTTTTTTTTTGATAAAAAAGCTTCTGCTGGCAAAAATAAAGTAACTGTAAAGCTTTTTGATTATAATAAACAAATTAATGAAGAGGAATAGTTTGTGGTAGAGACAAAAAAGGTATTAGAAAAAGTTATACTTGTTGCGGTATGTGAGTCTGCAGTCGAGGAAGTGGAGACAAAGGATTCGCTGGATGAACTCGCGGAGCTTGTTAAAACTGCAGGAGCTGAGGTGGTCGGCGCGATGGTGCAGAATCTTGATAGACGAAATCCTGGCACCTATATCGGTTCTGGAAAGGTCGTTGAGCTTGCGGAGCTTATCGTTAGAACAAGTGCAACGGGCATAGTTTGTGATGATGAGCTGTCACCGGCACAGATGCGTAATTTGGCAGATACACTTGATACCAAGGTTATGGATAGAACTTTGGTTATTTTGGATATTTTTGCTGCAAGAGCTGGTACTGCTGAAGGAAAGATACAGGTGGAGCTTGCACAGCTTCGTTATGAGATGACTCGTCTTACAGGCTTTGGAAAAAACATGTCTCGAGTTGGTGGTACAGCAGCAGGCGGCGGTGGCGCTATCGGTACACGTGGTCCTGGTGAAAAAAAGCTTGAGATGGATAAACGACTTATCGCAGGCAGAATTTCACAACTCAAAAAGGAGCTTTCTGAGGTTGTAGCTCATCGTGAAATAACAAGATCAAAGCGACAGCGTAATGGTATACCGGTAGCAGCGATTGTTGGCTATACCAATGCAGGGAAGTCCTCGCTTTTAAATAAGCTTACAGATGCAAAAATTCTTGAGCTGGATGCGCTTTTTGCAACCTTAGACCCAACTACCCGTGAGCTTCTTTTGGAAAATGATCAGAAAATATTGCTTACAGATACTGTCGGATTTATCAGAAAATTGCCACATCATCTCATAGATGCCTTTAAAAGTACGCTAGAAGAAGCTAAGTATGCAGATTTTATTATTCATGTAGTAGATGTCAGCAATCCTCAGATGGACCGGCAGATGGAGATTGTTTATGAAACGCTAGACCATTTGCAGGTGGGAGATAAACCTGTGCTTACTATTTTTAATAAAGTAGATAAGCTTGAGGATGAAGGCTCGTATCATGATTTGCGTGCTGATTATACTGTTCATACTTCAGTTAAAACAGGCAAGGGCTTAGAGGAAGTGAAGACTATACTTGGAAAATTTTTGCGAGAAAACAAGCAGTATGTTGAGGAGCTTATCCCGTATACTCAGGCAGGTCGAATCGCAAAAATCAGAGAAACAGGTGAGCTTATATCTGAAGAATACCGCGAGGATGGAATTTTTATAAAGGCGTATATCTGATTGGCTGAATTCACTTTTTTTGCTTACAATAATAATTTCTTTAGACTTTTAGAGTTTTTTGTGATATTATACATACGGACAATGACAATGGGAAAGATTTTTTACTTTTCGCGAAGGAAGAAAAGGAGTTAGTAATTTATGACAATAGCAAATATGTTATCGCTTTTAGGTGGAGTGGGTCTATTCTTGTTCGGTATGTCTATTATGTCAACCGGTCTTAAGAATAGTTGCGGAGACAATCTTCAGAACATTCTTGAAAAGGCAACTACAAACAGAGTAGTTGCAGTTCTCGTCGGTGCAGCCATGACAGTTATTATTCAGAGCTCTTCAGCTACTGATGTTATGGTTATCGGTTTCGTTAATTCAGCGCTTATGACCTTATCACAGGCCATTGGTGTTATCATGGGTGCCAATATCGGTACTACAATCACAGCACAGATTACAGCATTTAATATTTCTACATTTACACCATTTCTTTTATTTGTTGGCGCAGTGATGTATCTTTTTATGAAAAATAATCTTGTAAAGCATATTGGTTCAGTAATTATGGGCTTTGGTATGCTTTTTCAGGGTATTTCTATTATGAAGGTGGCAATTGCACCACTTGCACAATCAACATTTTTCATTAATTTTTTAACAACACTTTCAAATCCGTTTTTGGCATTACTTTTTGGTGTCGCATTTACAGCTTTGCTACAGAGCTCGTCCTCTTCAACCGTAATTTTTCAGACCTTCTGCGTGCAGGGGATGTTGAGCTACGACGTGGCTGTATATCTTGTGATTGGTGCGGCAATTGGTTCTGTTACACCAAACCTTCTTGCCGCACTTACTGCAAATCGTAACGGAAAGCGTTCTGCCATATTAAATTTACTTTTTAATATTTTCAGAGCAATCCTTATCGTAATAATTATTAATGTGACGCCACTTCTTTCTTGGATACAATCACTTTCGCCTAATGATGTTGGTCGTCAGATAGCAAATACTCATACTATATTTGCCTTGATTGCAGTGATTATATTGTTGCCATTTACGGAGAATATTATAAATCTTGCATATAAGCTTATTCCTGTTCTTCCAGAAGAAGCTAAGGCTGCTGAGGAGCGTCAGCTCATCTATATGAATCAGATTACAAATGTTCCGCCACAGATGGCTATTCGTCAGGCACAGCTTGAGGCAGGTCGCATGGGTCGTATTGCTTTTGAAAATCTTGAAAAAGCTGTTGACTGCTTCTTTGATTTTTCGATTGAAAAGGTTGAAGATGTAGAGCAACGTGAGGATACTGTAAATACATTGAATCATCTTATTGGAGATGCTATGGCTCAGCTTCAGGCGCTTGATATGTCACCGGAGAATATGCGCCGTATTTCCAGTCTTACAATAGCAATTACTGATATGGAAAGAATTTCTGACCATGCTGAAAATATCATTGAATATGCGCAACGTATGAAAAAACAAAAGAGTAAGCTCAGTAAAAAGGCTAAGAATGAGCTTTTTGAAATGGCAGAAAATACTTTGAAGGAAATTGACTTGGCTCTTGAGACCTTCTTGACAGAGGATTACAGTCACCTTGGAAAAATCGAAAAGCTTGAATCAAAGGTTGATAAGGCTGAAAAGCAGCTTATTACGCATCATGTAGAGCGTCTTATGGATGGCAAATGTGAAGCGGTTGCTGGAGTTGTATTCTCTGATATGGTTACAGATCTTGAAAGATGCGGTGATCACGGAATAAATATTGCTTATGCATTTACTCATCAATAAAGTTTGTTATGTGCAATTTCATAAATAAAATAAAAAATGAGAATTTTGGGAATAATTGCTAAAACAAATTGAAATAATAATTTTTTGTTTGTTAGAAATAGTAAAAAAATGCTTAGAATTTCTTTACTTTTTATAGTGGTTATGATAATCTTTATACATGTCAAGCGAAGGCGCGACAAGTAATATATTGGAGGTACTTTGGCATGAGCAAGGGTACAGTTAAGTGGTTTAACAATTCTAAGGGATATGGATTCATCTCTGATGAAGCTGGTAACGATGTATTCGTACACTTCAGCGGAATCAACTCAGAAGGATTCAAGACTCTTGAGGAAGGTGCTACAGTTGAGTATGAAGTAACTGATGGCGCTAAGGGACCACAGGCAGTTAACGTAACAGTTGTACGTTAATTAATTGAATTAATCATTAGTATGGATGTACCTTTGGTTTTGTTATGAAATATTGGCTACAGAGAAATACGACAAAGTGATTAAGGGGGAAGGCGGTGTGAAATTTCACACCGCTTTTTTTAGTTTGGTTGTTGGGTGATTACTTAAAAATTGAAATTGGAGAGGCGTTACTAATTTGAAGAAATTTACTGAAATAATATTAAAAACCATATTTGTATTGGTGGGCTCAATATGTGTGTTGGCTGGCTTGGGGCTTGCTTATTGTGTCATTAATGATGTTAATTTGGATGACTTTAATTTAGATAAGCTGGTGTCGAGTGATGATGTAGATGATGTAAAGGACTGGTATTTACAAGAGCTTGGAAACGTGGCTGTTGGAAAGCCTGTGAAGGTTGAAGGAATATCTTATGATAAGTACGCTTACCAGCATATTTCGGAGGATACACAGGCAGTGTACGACCAGATATATGATTGTATTTGTAGCTATAAAGAGGGCGTGGTAGTTTCGACCAAGGATGATGATGTTATTGCAGTGGCTTATGAAGCGGTGTTTGCGGATTATGGTGATATTTTTTGGGTGAGTGGTTATCAGATAAATACATACCAAAAAGGCGATGAGATAGTTTCACTGGAATTTTTACCAACCTACACCATGACTGAGGAGCAAAAAAATGTTTATCAGGTTACAATTGATAGTGTGACCACAGAGTGGCTCGCTGGAATTTCTCAGGATGCGACAGATTATGAGAAAGCTTTGTATGTCTTTGAAACTCTGATAGAAAAGGTAGATTACGATGCAAATAGTAAGGAAAATCAAAATATTTTAAGTACTTTTCTTTACAACTCGACAGTATGTCAGGGCTATGCTGATGGAGCTTGGTACTTGTTAGATAAGCTGGGTATCAAGAGTGCCATTGTTACAGGAAATGCGAACAATGAAGCCCATGCCTGGAATCTGGTTTATCTTGATGGCGCATATTATTACATGGACGTAACCTGGGGCAATAGCAAATACAAGGATACCGATAGTAGCACAAAAAAGAGAATAAACTATGCATATCTTGCTATGGACTCAGAGGAACTTTTACGTTCGCATGAGATTACATCACATTTTGATATGCCAGATTGCCTTTCAAATCAGGATAATTATTTTGTAAGAGAAGGCTTGTACTATGAAAGCTTTGATGCGGATGCTATTGGAAATGCATTTGCTACCTCTTATAATGCTGGTAAAGAGGAAATTTCGTTGAAATTTGCGACTGAGGAACTCTACAATGAGGTGATAGATTACTTTTTTAATAAGCAAAATATCTCAAAGTATTGTAAAATAAAATCCGTGTATTATCTGATGGATAATGAATGTAAAGTAATCACTGTCCAGTGGAATAGATAGCGAAAATAATAATAGAAGCTGAGCGAAAGATGACATTTGAAGAAGTAGTATTTGAAATAGAAAATAAAAGGCGTTTTGGGAAAGCTTGTGGTAGAGAGGTTACTGAGGAATTGATGGAGCTCTTGGGCTACCCAGAGGCTGGCATGGAGATAATCCATATCGCTGGAACAAATGGAAAAGGTTCTGTATCTGCATTTGTATCGAGTATTCTGAAAATTCATGCAAAAGAAAGTGGAATAAATTTTAAGGTCGGTACCTTTACATCACCGCATCTTATTGATTTTACTGAGCGAATCATGGTGGATGGCAAGCAGATTCCACAGGCTGATGCAACGCGCCTGGGTGAAATGCTTTTGCAACAAAAAACAAGGCTTGAGCCTACGATGTTTGATTATTGTCTTGCTATCGCACTTTTATATTTCAAAGAGCAAGGTGTAAGATATGTTGTGTTAGAAACAGGCTTGGGCGGTAGCAAGGATTCTACGGCAGGACTTTCTACAGTTCCTGTCGTTTCTGCGATTACATCTATCGGTTTTGACCATACGGCAATCTTGGGGAATACGCTTGCTGAAATTGCAGCAGAAAAAGCTGGCATAATCAAAAAGGGGACTTCGCTTGTTATAGGGCAGATGCCTTCTGAGGCAAGTGATGTTATTGTAAAAAAAGCGCAGGCGTGTGATGTTTTGTATACTTTTGCTGATGAATTAAATAAGGATGTTAAGCTGGGACTTTTCGGTGCATACCAACGAAAGAATGCAGCGGTTGCAGTTGAAATTGTCCGTTTTCTCAATCTTGACATCAAAGAACAAACTATTTTTTCGGGACTAGAGCAGGCATGCTGGCGTGGTCGCATGGAAATTGTGAGCAAGGAACCTTTTGTTCTAGTTGACGGAGCGCACAATCCACAGGGGGTAAAGGCTTTGAAGGATAGTCTGGTTGAAGCCTTTAAGGGAGAAAAATTCACCTTTATTATGGCAGTGATGGCTGATAAGGATTATAAAGAGATGGCGGAATTGGTAAAGGATATCTCAAAGAGGGTGTATGCGTGTTCTTTAGAATATTCAAGGGCGTTACAATGCCGGGAGCTTGCAGAGATTTTGACGCAAAAAGGATTTGACGCGAAGTATTGCGATAGCTATCAGGAGGCAATTAAGGCGGCAAAGGAATATGACGAAAAAATCATTGTATTTGGGTCGCTGTATTTTATTGGTGAGGTATTAAAAGAGTATTAGGTATTGATATATTATTCGCAGATGAATAAAAGATATTTTTTTCTGATGAATAAAAGATTATATTTTAATAAAAAAAACACAAATAATTTTAGTAATTTGATATAATAACTTTATAATACTTTGTAATAATATTTGGGAGGTTAATTATGGCAAGTTCAGTTGATATTAACAAGATTAGTGAGGGAGCAAAGCTTGTTGTCAGTGTGGCAGGTAGAGTTGATTCAACAACAGCACCTCAGTTTGAAGAAGAAATCAAGTCTTCAATCGAAGGAGTATCTGAATTAGTTATCGATTTTAAGGAATTAGAGTACATTTCTTCAGCAGGTCTTAGAGTATTACTTTCAACACAGAAGACTATGTTGAAGCAGGGAAGCATGGTTATTAAAAATGTTTCTGAAGAAGTTATGGATGTATTTGAGGTTACAGGCTTTGTAGATATGTTGACTATCGAATAGTCAATGAGTGAGGGGATAGCATGGCTAGTATTACAGTTGACGCTATCACAGAAAATGTGACTACAGTGACTGAGTTTGTGGATACCTTTTTAGAAGAGCATGATTGCAATATGAAGGCACAGATTCAGATAGATGTTGCCATAGATGAGATATTTAGTAATATCGTTAATTATGCATATGAAGGGGTAGGAAAGGCGACTATTGATTTTGGAATCGATGAAGATACCAGGACTGTTAGTATTACTTTTTCTGATAGTGGAATTCCATACAATCCGTTAAAAAAGGATGATCCTGATATTACTCTTTCTATTAAGGACAGGGAAATCGGTGGTCTTGGAATTTTTATGGTCAAAAAGACGATGGATTCTATGGATTATGAGTATAGCAATGGACAAAATGTTCTAAGAATTACAAAACAAATTTAAAAAGCTTATTTCGAAGAGTCAGGTTTCTCATTGGGACCTGGCTCTTTTGTGCTTTGGGCTAGAATCATTGCTTCGATAGCACGAGCGGTACGGATTGCATTAATGGCATCCATAGCTTTTTTGTAATCAGCTTCCTGTTTTTCGATTTGTTTAGAATATTCATGTGTCATTTTTTCAAAAGCAGCAGCTTTCTGTTGCTTTTGTTTTTTTATCTTCTTTTCAAAAGCCTCATAATCTGAGGCACTTGATTTCTGGTATACGGTACGTGATGGCGCACTAGGTCTTTTTGCATAATTCCCTTTATTGATAGCATATTGATACAGACTTGTTTCTTGTGGATTAGTTGGATTTGTGTTTATTACATAGGGTTTATTTTGAGGCGCACAAAGAAATTCGTAGGCTTCCACAACTGCATTATAATAGTCTACGTTTGAAGTTTTTCCAGAATCTGGATGATATAGCTTTACTAATTCCTTATAGGCTGTCTTTATCTGAGCGTCAGTTGCGTTTATAGGAAGATTTAGAATTTGACAAGCCTGCATTCGTGTAAATATCATGCTTTTTACTCCAGCCCGACTTCTTCTTTTGCTATTTTGTCGGCGAGCTCATTACCAGGAATTCCGGTATGAGCCTTTACATGGCAAAAATTTACAGTTAAGTCATTTTTGATTTTTTCGTATTCTTCGACGTAAAATTGTGAGATTTTTTTATTTGTTTTCCACGCTTTTGTCGGCCACTTTTCTACGCCTTCATAGTCATAAAAAAGAGTCATTTCTTTGATACCAAGCTCGACTGCTTTTTTCATAGCTGCTATGGCACCATGTACCTCACCGGATACATTTCTTGAAACGGCTTCGTCAGGGTCATTGGCATGTCCTCTGATTTCATAATCATTATCAAAAGCATGTAAAAATCCACCGAATCCATATACCTTTGTCGTGGCGTTGTAGGAGCCATCGGTAAATGCATAAACTTCAGGTAATTTGTCAATTCCATTGTTGTTAGAATTTGCACCAACACTTTCTGTATTACCCATAAATGCTTCTGCCTCGGCTTTGCTTGTAAAGCTTTTAAAAGTTGCGCCAGAAAAGCCAGCGGTTTGTTCTTTACATTCGTCCCAGGTAAGATATATTCCTGGTTTTCTACCATTTTTTACTGCATAAAATTTTTGACCCATATATATTATCGTACTATGTTTTCAGTAGTGTCCTTTCGATTTAGTAGTTTGTTTTTCTGTTTTGAGTATATCATAATCTACAAGTCTGTGCGCCCTAAAAGGTTATTTTTGCATGGTAGAAAAAAAGTATTGACAAAGGGAATGGAAGGTTGTATGGTTAGTTACATAAGTAATGAACCACATAACATACGATACAGAGAATAAAAGAGGAGGTGTGAGTGGCAATTGCAGGAAAATTTGAATCAAGAGAAATCTATATATATTCAGATAAGTGAGATGCTTGAACGAGATATTTTAAGAGGGATTATCGAGGAAGAGGAGCGTGTACCTAGTACGAATGAGTTGGCAAAGCTTTATACGATTAATCCCGCGACAGCAGGTAAGGGTGTAAATATTCTGGTAGATAAAGGGATTTTGTATAAGAAAAGAGGTCTTGGGATGTTTGTAGCAACTGGCGCAAAGGAAATGATTGTCAAGGAAAGAAAGGCAAGCTTTTATCAGGATTATGTAGCTAAGGTTTTGGAAGAGGCTGAAGGTCTTGGTATAAAAAAAGATGAATTAATAGACATGATAAAGAATGGTAAGTAATTGCGGAGGTCATTATGGCAGTATTAGTTTGTAAAAATGTATGTAAAAACTATAAGGATAAAGAAGTTTTAAAGGATATTAATCTTACGATTGAGCCAGGAAAGATATATGGTCTGATTGGAAGAAATGGTGTGGGAAAAACTACTTTGCTTTCAATTATGACAGCACAAAATTGTGCGACTTCTGGTGAAATTACTCTTGATGGCGAAGCTGTTTGGGAGAATAGAAAGGCCCTTGATCATATTTGCTTTTCCAGAGAGATTAACACAGTAACCGCCCTCGGTCCAAATAATTATAAGATAAAAGAGTACTTCAAAATTGCAAAGACCTTTTATCCTAATTGGGACCAGCAGTTGGCAGAAAGTCTGATTAAGGAATTCAATCTCGATTTAAAGAAAAAGATTTGCAAGCTTTCAAAGGGCATGCTTTCAATGGTGACAATAGTAATAGGCCTTGCCAGCAAAGCTGATATTACGATTCTTGATGAGCCTGTGGCGGGTTTGGATGTCATTGCAAGAGACAGGTTTTATAAGCTCATAATTGAAGAGCAATGCAATACTGATCGTACATTTATCATTTCTACTCATATCATTGATGAAGCTTCAGGTATTTTCGAGGATACCATTATTCTTCATGATAAAAAGGTTTTGATAAATGAAAATACACAGGAGCTTTTGGAAAGAGCTAAGTATATTACAGGTTTAGCAGAGGATGTGGACAGGATTACTGAGGGAAAAACTGTTCTTTCATCAGAAAATATTGGAAAAAGTAAGGCTGTTACAGTTTTACTTGAAAAAGGACAAGAGCTTGAAAATACAAGTATGGTTGTTTGCCAGCCAGTATCACTTCAGAATCTTTTTGTTGCAATGTGTGGAAGAGAGGAATAGCTATGAATAAGAAAATATTGAGTTACATTCTGTATTCACTCAGATTACCACTTTTTATATCAGCAATGGCTGCTTTGCTTTTAACGGTATATTTTGGAGTATTAAGCGAAGGTAGAGGCATAGATATTAATACGATACTTTTCCTGTTTCCATTTTATTTTATTATCATTGGAGTTACATATATTGTATTTTCAAGTGCAACTAGTGAGCTATATTTACTTAGAGACTTAGTGGCATATGGAGCTACAAGAAAACAGGCAGTAAATACTTTGATTGCTGTAGAGACATTATTGGCACTCATATATTATGGAGTTGGTGAGTTGTTGGTAAGTGGTGAAAATGCTTTGTTGAATTTAGGCCTGATTTTAGTGTTTACATCTTTGGGATCGATTTTAGGTGTGGTAGTACATTATTTTGGGAAAATTGGTTACATAGCAATAATAGTGCTATTTATTGTACTCATTTCAATTGTAATTCAGTTCTATTATACGGGCTTTAGAACAACTAGAATTGGCCAGCAAATTTATGCAAAAGAGCTTTTTATATTAGGATTTGGCGTCATTATGACTGTAGTATCGAAGTGTATATTTATTGTTCGTGGTAAAAAATTGATGATAAATTCATAGAGGTGTGAAATGAAAAAATTAACTCTTGATTTAACTGATTATGGAATCTATTTTATTATTCTTTTAGGGAGTGGGATTTTTGGAAATGTTCTCCATGATATTATTATGAGCACAACCAATGAGTCACTTGTCTTTCCGTTGGGCGCAGTGTGTGTGGTTGGTATTGCAATTATATATTTTATTGCGACTGGCTGGTTTTCTGACAGGCTTGAGTTTAATCTCAGAGTATCAATGGGATGCACCAGAAAGGAATATTTTTTCTGTAGAGTTGTAAATATGCTGGTTAAAGTTGTTATTACAATGGCAACGCTGTTAATGATTTATTATATTGAAATACTAAAATTTAAAATCTTTTACCCTGGGTATGAAATTGATTTTGAGGTAGATAAGTTTTTTAATTTTCCAATGCTGTTTGTTTTCCTTATTTCTGTAGCAATGCTTTCATTTCTTATGTCAGTGATAATAATGAAAATTGGTAAGGCTGCTTTTTGGGTGTTCTGGGGAATTTATATGCTTTCTATTGCTTCAGGTAAATATATTATTCCTGCAATTGTTAAAGTGGTTTCTGCTGAGCAGATATATGTTGTTGTTGGGATGCTTGTGCTTTCGCTAGCTGCTGTTGTTGTATCGAAGATATTGGTTATGAAGCAGGCGGTGACGTTGTAGATAGTGGGTTATTAGTTTCTTGGTTGAGAATGTTTGTTTTCTGTGTTTTTGGGACTTGAACCACGATATAGGCGCGGAAGTACGATATCGTGGTCCAAAGAGTGGTGTCGCGGTTATGAAAACCACGCGATGGGAAGAAAAGACGAAAATAGTGGTCTATTCTACATAATATTGAGCTGCCGAACCACGATATAGGCGCGGAGGAGCGATATCGTGGTCCAAAGAGTGGTGTCACGGATAAAGCCCATATAATGGTGTAAATTCAAAAATTAAATAAAAAGAGCCAAGTGCTCATCTTTCAGTTAAAATTAAGTTACCACACAAAACATAACTGAGGAGGTTGACACTATGGCTCAATTACATTTTACATTGGAT
>JAZLJM010000078.1:0-14883 GCA_045617805.1 Pseudobutyrivibrio sp. | reverse complement strand
TTCTGGTTTGTTTCTATTTTCTTTGACATATATACCTCATTTCTACTGCGGATAAGAGGCAATATGTAGAATACACGCTTTTATACCGGAGTGTAAGACTAAATTCAACCAGAAGTGGAATTTACTTTTTTATTTAACATTTACCTTTCAGAACTGTGTTTGGATGTTGCAAACATTTGCTAATAATATTATAATTTTAAGCTAGTTGATTTATATGAAAGGGTGTCGGAAATGAAGCACAATTTTAAAGCAATTGAAAAAAAGTGGCAGGCAGCTTGGGAAAAGGATGATATCTTTAAAGCTGTAGATAATAGTAAGAAACCTAAATTTTATGGATTGGTAGAATTCCCATATCCATCAGGTGCTGGTATGCACGTTGGTCATATTAAGGCATATTCATCTATCGAGGTTGTTTCTAGAAAGCGTAGAATGCAGGGCTATAATGTATTATTCCCTATTGGTTTTGATGCATTTGGTTTACCTACAGAAAACTATGCGATTAAGACAAACACACATCCTAGACAGATTACAGATGTAAATATTGATAGATTTACAACTCAGTTAAAGAGTGTTGGCTTTTCGTTTGATTATAGCCGTATAATCGATACAACTCAGGAAGATTATTATAAGTGGACTCAGTGGATTTTCTTAAAGATGTTTGAAAAGGGCTTAGTATTTAGAGATACTACTCTTGTAAATTACTGTCCATCTTGTAAGGTTGTTCTTTCAAATGAGGATTCACAGGGTGGTAAATGTGATATTTGCCATAGTGATGTTATTCAAAAAGAAAAGGATGTATGGTATTTAAGAATTACTGAGTATGCAGATAAGCTTCTTCAGGGTCTCGACGAGGTTGAATATCCTGAGAATATCAAGCAGCAGCAGGTAAATTGGATTGGAAAATCCAAGGGTGCTTTTGTTGATTTTTCGCTTGAAAACATTGATGAGAAGCTTCAGATATATACAACAAGACCAGATACACTTCATGGTGTTACCTTTATGGTAATTGCGCCTGAACATCCATATATTGATAAGTATGCAAATCAGATTTCGAATATGGATGAGATTTTAGCATATAGAGCAGAGTGTCAGAAAAAGTCTGAATTTGAGCGTACACAGCTTGTTTCTAAGGATAAGACTGGTGTTAGAGTTCAAGGCTTTAATGCAATTAATCCTATTACAGGAAAGACAATTCCAGTATTTATTTCTGATTACGTAATGATGGGCTATGGTACAGGTGCTATTATGGCGGTTCCTGCTCATGATCAGCGTGACTGGGATTTTGCTAATAAGTTTGGTATAGAGATTATTCCTGTTATCGAGGGTGGAGATGTTACAAAGGAAGCTTATACAGGCGATGGTAATATGATTAACTCTACATTCCTTGATGGTTATACCAATAAAAAGGATTCAATCGAAAGAATGATTGAAGAGCTTGAAAAATTAGGCTGTGGTAAGGCTGGTGTTCAGTTCAAGATGAAGGATTGGGCATTCAACAGACAGCGTTATTGGGGCGAGCCTATTCCAATTGTACATTGTCAGTCTTGTGGTGATGTAGCTGTTCCATTTGAGGAGTTACCACTTAAGCTGCCTGTTCTTGAGAACTTTGAGCCAGGTACAGATGGAGAGTCACCACTTGCTAATATCGAGTCATATGTTAATTGTAAATGTCCAAAGTGTGGCAAACCTGCAAAGAGAGAAACTGATACTATGCCACAGTGGGCTGGTTCATCATGGTATTTCTTGAGATATATTGACCCACATAATGATGATGAGCTTGCTGCAAAGGAAAAATTAAACTACTGGATGCCTGTTGATTGGTATAATGGTGGTATGGAGCATGTTACAAGACACTTGATTTATTCTAGATTCTGGTATCATTTCCTTTATGATTTGGGTGTTGTTACTACTAAGGAGCCATACGCAAAGCGTTCTGCTCAGGGTATGATTCTTGGTGAGGATGGACAGAAGATGTCAAAATCAAGAGGTAATGTAATTGATCCGCTTGATATAGTTGATGCTTATGGTGCTGATACTCTCAGAACCTACGTATTGTTTATGGGCGATTACGGTGCTGCAGCTCCTTGGTCAGATGCATCTGTTAGAGGCTGCAAGAGATTCTTAGAGCGTTTTGCTGGTCTTACTGATATTGTTTCAGATGAAGCAAATTCAGAT
Organism: Pseudobutyrivibrio sp.; assembly: GCA_045617805.1. GTDB lineage: Bacteria > Bacillota > Clostridia > Lachnospirales > Lachnospiraceae > Pseudobutyrivibrio. The sequence continues at coordinate 12,708 of JAZLJM010000078.1, read as the reverse complement.
GCTATTGAGACAGGCATTCATAAGTGTATTAAAAAGGTTTCAGAAGATATTGAAGCAATGAAGTACAATACTGCAATTGCTGCAATGATGGGACTTTTAAATGACATTATTTCTGAGGGCCATATTACAAAGGATAATTTAATTCTTTTAGTTAAGCTTTTGACTCCATTTGCACCACATCTTGCTGAGGAAATGTATGCTGAGCTTGGTGGTGAGGGATATGTTTCATTATCTCAGTGGCCAGAGTATGATAAGGATAAGATTGTTGAAGCTAATATCGAGATTGCTGTTCAGATTAATGGTAAGGTAAAAGCTACAATTGTTATTCCTAAGGATTGCTCAAAGGATGAAGCGCTTAAGCTTGCTCACGAAAATGAAGCAGTTAAAAAGGCTCTTGATGGTAAAAATCTTGTTAAAGAAATATATGTTCCTGGAAAAATTGTAAATCTAGTTGCAAAATAAGAGGATATAATTTTGGGTAAGGTATTAGTTCTTGAATCAGATAAAAGACAATTAGAAAGCATGAAGCTTCTTTTGGATTCGAAAAAGATTAATCATGAGATTTTTTATGCTTCGAATCCAGGAGATGCTATTGAGTGTGCTATTTCAAACAGGATAAATGTTATTGTTTGTTCTATTGATTTAAAATTATCGCCTTCAATTGAATTTATTGATTATATTTATTTTGTCTTACCAAATGTTCTTTGCATATATTTGAGTGATTGTACGGATATTAAGCACACTGTGATGTGTATGAATCGTAAAAAGCCTTTTGCTTTTGTTTCAAAGCCTATTTTTAGCATTGATGATATTTTAGTTCCGATGGATCAGGCGGTTGCAGAAGCTGAAAGACGTTATGCTGTATATGATGATGAGATTTCAATCGATGAAGAGCTTGAACGACTGACAGAAGACTTAAAGAAAATGCAGTTTCTGATGCAGAATAATAAGCAGTTTTATGATAAAGTGAATAAAATTCTAATTGATTTGATAGAGTTTAATTCAAATGTTTCAAATGCTGCAGATGAGAAGTCTTTTTCTTATCCGTTGACAAAAGAATATATTGAGCAATCATATCAGAGATATACAATGTTTCATGTTATGGAAGAGTATGCAAAGGATGAGACATTTTTAACAATTAAAAAATTGTTTAATAAACCTGATTATAAGTGCTATTTTGATATTGTTACACTGAAAAATATTTCAACATCACAGTATTGTTTTAAAGAATTACTTTTTTCGCTATATATGCTAGGAGCGTTTGTTAGTAATTGTTTGATTGAGTACAATGTTTGTTGTCATATTGTTGAGCTTGGTGATTCGTATGTGATTGACCAGAAAATGGAGCCTACTGAAAAGCTTTTGTATCGCATTCCTAATCAGGATTTGATTGATAATTATGCTAGGATTACAAAGTTCTTTTTACAAACTGTTGCGCGTGTTGACAGATTTTATGATAAGGACAATCCTTTTAATTGTGTTATTAAGATAGAAAAAAAGGAGTATTAGAATGAGTAAAATTCAAATGACAACTCCACTCGTTGAGATGGATGGAGATGAGATGACAAGAATTCTTTGGCAGATGATTAAGGATGAGCTTTTGCTTCCTTTTATTGATTTAAAGACAGAGTATTATGACCTTGGTCTTGAAAATCGTAATGCAACAGATGATAAGGTCACTGTTGAGTCTGCTGAGGCTACTAAGAAATATAAGGTTGCTGTTAAATGTGCAACAATTACACCAAACGCAGCTCGAATGACTGAATACAATCTTAAAGAGATGTACAAGTCTCCAAACGGAACAATCAGATCAATTCTTGATGGTACTGTATTTAGAGCTCCTATCCTTGTAAAAGGTATTGAGCCAAATGTAAAGACTTGGAATAAGCCTATTACTATTGCTCGTCATGCGTATGGTGATGTTTACAAAAATACAGAGATGAAGATTCCAAAGGCAGGAAAGGTTGAGCTTGTATATACTGCCGAGGATGGAACAGAGCAAAGAAGTGTAGTTCACAATTTTGCTGGTCCTGGTGTTGTTCAGGGACAGCACAACATTTGTGGCTCTATCGAAAGCTTTGCTCATAGCTGCTTTAAGTTTGCGCTTGATACAAAGCAGGATTTATGGTTTGCTACAAAGGATACTATCTCTAAGCAGTATGACCATACATTCAAGGATATTTTCCAGGAGATTTTTGATAAAGAATACAAGAATCAGTTTGAAAAAGCAGGTATTACATATTTCTATACTTTGATTGATGATGCTGTTGCTCGTGTTATGAAGTCAGAGGGTGGATTTATCTGGGCATGTAAGAACTATGATGGTGATGTTATGAGTGATATGATTTCATCAGCATTTGGATCACTTGCAATGATGACATCTGTTTTAGTTTCACCTGCTGGATATTACGAGTATGAAGCTGCACATGGTACAGTTCAGCGTCATTACTACAAGCATCTCAAGGGTGAGGAGACATCTACAAATTCAGTAGCAACAATTTTTGCTTGGACAGGTGCTCTTAGAAAAAGAGGTGAGCTTGATAATAATGCAGCGTTATCAGAATTTGCTGATAAGCTTGAAAAAGCATGTATTAGTACTATAGAGTCAGGAAAGATGACAAAGGATCTTGCTCTTATTACAACTATCGAAAATCCTACTGTCCTTAATTCAAAGGATTTTATCGTTGCAATCAGAGAAACTCTTGAAAAAATGAACTAAACACTAAATATAGTGGTTTATTTTCTTGACAAGGCACAATATAGTCGAATATAATAGTCCTATGCCTAAGGTATAGGACTATTTTTGTGGAAGGATATTGTATATGGAGATTAATTTTAAATTACAGGCATTTGAAGGACCACTTGATTTATTACTTCATTTAATAGATAAGAATAAGGTTGATATATACGATATTCCTATCGTAGAAATTACTGATCAATATATGGCGTACATCAAGAAAATGGAAGATGAAAATCTTGATATTATGTCAGAGTTTTTACTTATGGCAGCTACACTTCTTGATATAAAAAGTCGTATGCTTCTTCCAAAAGAAGAGACGGAGTCTGAGGATGATGAGGCAGAGGATCCTAGAGCAGAGCTTGTTCAGCAGTTACTTGAATACAAGATGTATAAGACTATTTCTTATGAGCTTAGAGATCGTCAGATGGATGCAGATCATATTTTTTACAAGGCACCTTCATTACCTGATGAAGTGCTTAAGTATGAACAGCCGGTTGACCTAGAGGAGCTTATGTCTGATTTAACTTTAAATAAGCTTAATGCTATATTTAATCAGGTGTTAAAGAGACAGGATAATAGACGCGATCCTATTCGTTCAGCTTTCGGAAAAATCAAGAAGGAAGAGGTTTCTCTTGAACAGAAGATGGCTTGGACGATTGCTTTTGCAAAAGCTCACAATACCTTTAGCTTCAGAAGCTTACTTGAAGCTAGTCATTCAAAAACTGAGGTTATTGTTACATTTTTGTGTATTTTGGAGATGATGAAGTCAGGACAGATTTCTATTACACAGGAAGACACTTTTACAGATATTGTTATAGAATCAAAGATTGCTGCATAGTTTTGGAGAATAGATGAAAAAAGATTATTGTTCAATAATTGAGGGAATACTTTTTGCAATGGGGTCAACTGTTGAGCCTTCAAAAATCGCTAAAGCACTTGAAATAGATGAGGCTTTGGTGGTTTCCTCAATAAATGAATTAAAAGAAAAATACGAAAAAGAAAATAGAGGAATTGCAATTACTGAAATTGATGGAGCTTTTCAGATGTGCACAAATCCCGATGTATATGAGTATTTGATTAGGATTGCAAAGCAGCCTAAGAAATATGTTTTAACAGATGTTTTGCTTGAAACGCTATCGATTATTGCTTATAAGCAACCAATCACAAAATCAGAAATTGAAAAAATTCGTGGAGTTTCCAGTGATTTTGCTGTTAACAAGCTTGTGGAGTTTGGGCTTGTGTCTGAGCTGGGGCGTTTGGATGCACCGGGAAGACCAATGCTTTTTGGTACTACAGAGGAGTTTTTAAGGGCCTTTGGTGTTAGTAGTATAGATCAGCTCCCTGAATTATCTCAGACTCAGATTGAAGAATTTAAAATGGAAGCTGAAAATGAAGCTAATTCTGTCGATATTGGAATTTAGAATTTTACCATGATGTTATGTTTTTAGATTTATTACTGCCGTTATTGCGGCAGTTTTTATTTGTGTTAAAAAAAGTAAATATTTTTGCACATTTTGTGAAAATATAGAAAGTAGTATATGCAATTTGTATAATTGTTTTTAGTATTTATGTGATTTTAGAATTTTGGGGAGAATTGCAGAAAAAAATAAAAATTTTGAGGTGGAGGGGTAGTCATGAGAAATATGAAAGTAAAGTACAAGTTATTTTTGGTTGCGGTTTTAGTTCTACTGTTTTCAATTTTTAGTGTAGGATTTGCTATTATCAGTATGAATCAAATTAAGGATGAATTACTGAAAGGTGAAAAGGAAGCAATTCTTGCTGATTATGATGAGAACATTAAGAATCAGGTGCAAAATGCCATTACGATGCTTGATTATTATAATCAGCAAATTCAAGCAGGTACAATTTCAAAGGAGGAAGGAATGAAGCAGGCTGCGGATTGCCTTCGTGGTTTGAAATATGGCGAAGAAGGTTATTTCTGGGCTGATTATTCAAACGGTACAAACGTTGTGCTTCTGGGTAAGGATACTGAGGGTACTAATCGTATGGATACTCAGGATGTAAATGGATTTAAGATGGTAGAGGATTTCATTACAACGGCTGTTAAGGACGGCTATTGCTTTAATGAATACTGGTTCCCTAAGGCTGGTGAAACTGAGCCATCGCCAAAACGTGCATATACACAGTATTATGAACCTTTTGACTGGGTTATAGGAACAGGTAACTATATTGATAGTCTTGATGCAAAGGTTGATGAAGCGAGAATAAGTATTGATTCTTATGTAAGTAGCAAGATTATTATTTTCTTTGTGATAGGTGTTGCCTTTGCTGCTGTAATTTTAATGATTCTTGTGATTGTTGTTTCTTCGATTACTAAGCCACTTGAGGAAGTTTTAAGAGTATTTAAGGAAATGGCTGAAGGAAACTTTTCTTCCAAGGTTAATCCTAAATATTTGAAGAATAAGGATGATTTTGGCATTCTTGCTGAAACCGTAGAGAATATGAGAACCGGAACTCTTGGGCTAATTAATAATGTAAGAGTTGAAGCTGGTGAAATTACGCAGACGGTTGGTTCAATTCATGGAAATATGGATCAGCTAAGTGATCAGATTATTGATGTATCAACTATTTCAGAGCAGTTATCAGCCACTATGGAGGAAACAGCAGCAACAGCTTCTGAAATGGATTCAATGGCAAATGAAATCAGACAGGTAGCTGTAGGTATTGCACAAAGAGCACAGGAGGGTGCACAGCGTGCTAATTCTATCAGAGATAAAGCTGAAAATGCTCGTGTTGTTACAACAACAAATAGAACTAAGCTTACAGAACAAATTTCAAAAATTAGAGAAGAGCTGGAAGCGGCTTTGGAAAAAGCAAAGGTTGTTTCGGAGATTTCATTACTTGCAGATTCAATTATGGGAGTTTCTTCACAGACAAATCTGTTATCACTTAATGCATCTATTGAAGCTGCCAGAGCTGGTGAGGCTGGTAAAGGCTTTGCAGTAGTTGCAGAAGAAATCAGACGACTTTCTGATGAATCACATCAGAACACAGAAAATATTCAGGAGGTTACTACTCAGGTTAATGAGGCTGTTGAAAATCTATCTGAATATGCAAGAGAACTGCTTAAGTTTATTGATGATGAGGTATTTACCTGTTTTACTACCTTTGATGGTATTGCAACAAATTATGGTGAGGATGCAGAAGAGGTTGACGCACTTGTAAGCGATTTCAGTGCAATTTCTGAAGAACTTTCAGCAAAAATTGCAACTGTGGTGGATGCTATAGATGGTATTTCGACCGCTTCGACCAAAGGTGCTGCTGATATTACTTCTATTGCTGAAAGAGCATCTGATGTTGTACATAATTCTGAAGGTGTTAATGGAGAACTTAAGCGAGCAACTGATGTTGTTGCAAGCCTTAAGGATGCTACTGATAAGTTTAAGGTCGCAGAGGATCCTGAATAATGTTTATTGCTTTATGCATTTAATACCAGGATGCAAAAAAGGATTTCACTTATTGTGGAATCCTTTTTGCAATGCGTGTTTTGCGGCGTATACTGATATTGAAAATAGCATTTAAGAAGCTGATAATGATAATTTAGAAATACTGATAAAAAAATAACCAAAATATATTCGCTTTTATTGTGACAAAATTTTAACAAAATTCATTGAATAAAAGCCCTTAAAAGTTTAAGATTATACTTGCGAGAAATTTTTAATATTTATATATATGGAGGTATAAGATGGGTAATGAATTAAATCAGGCTCAGGCTAGAATCGATGCATTACTTGATGACAATAGCTTTGTTGAGTTACAGTCACTTGTTACAGCTCGAAATACAGATTTTAACCTTGACGCCAAGAAAGAACCATCAGATGGTGTTATCATCGGTCACGGCTTAATTGACGGAAATTTAGTATTTGTTTTTAGTCAAAATGCTGCTGTATTAGGTGGTAGTATTGGAGAGATGCATGCAAAGAAGATTGTGTCATTATATGACATGGCGCTTAAGGTTGGCGCACCAGTTATTGGTCTTCTTGATTGCTCAGGTGTACGTTTACAGGAGTCTTATGATGCACTTGAAGCTTTTGGTTCAGTAATTTCTAAGGCTTGTGATGTTAAAGGTGTTATTCCACAGCTTATGTGTGTTTGTGGAAATTGTGGTGGTGGACTTTCAGTTCTTCCTGCAATTGCAGATTTTTCATTTATGGTTGAGGGTGCAAGCTTATATGTTAATTCACCTGATACAATTTGTGATAATTGTACAGATACATCAAGTGCTAAGTATCAGTTCGAAGAAGCTGGAACAGTTGATTTTGTTGGTAGTCTTGATGAAATCGCAGCTTCTGTTAGAAAGATTGTTTCAATGATTCCAGAGGAATACGTTGATTGCACAGATGATTTAAATAGAGCGGCTGAGGGCTTAGAGGATAAGATTTCTGATGCAGCTCTTGTTGCAACTGAGCTTGCTGATAATAGAGAGTTTGTAGAGCTTAAAGCTGGTTTTGCTAAGAATATGGTTACAGGCTTCATCAAGCTTGATGGTGTAACTGTTGGTGTGATTGGTAATCGTGAAATTGATGGCAATGCTTATCTTTCTGCTTGTGGTTGTGATAAGGCTGCTGATTTCGTTGATTTATGCGATATGTATGAAATCCCAATTCTTTCTATTACAAATGTAGAAGCATACAAGGCATGTGCTTGTGGTGAGAGAAGACTTCCTAGAGCTTTAGCACAGATGACACAGAGATTTGTTGATGCTCAGGTACCAAAGATTAATCTTATTACAAAAGCTGCATTTGGCACACCATATGTTCTTATGAATTCTAAGGCTATGGGCGCTGATTTAGTATACGCTTTTGAATCATCAAAGGTTGGTGCTATGGATGCTGCTAAGGCTGCTAAGCTTATGGCAAATGATGCTAGCGAAATTGCAGCTCTTGAGGCTGAGTATTCAGCAAAGCAGAGCAGTGCAATTTGTGCAGCAAGTCATGGTCATATTGATAGAATTGTTTCTATGGCTGATACAAGAAAATATATTATTGCTGGTTTTGAAATGTTTTTCTAAGACTGGAAAGGTAAACATATGAAGAAAAAAATATTATTAGGCATATGCACCTTGATTATGGCATTTAGTTTCATTTCTTGTGGAAATAACACAGATGTAAGTTATGGTGGTCATTCTTATGATGATTACAAGTCAACTCTTGAGAATACAGCACAGTACTTGTCACAGATTGATGAAGCTGCTGCTGATGCCGCACTTGCTTCTAGTACTGATGATATCTCATCAGGCGTTATGCAGGATTGGAAAGAGTGCCTTCCACTCGTAGGTGAATTTAAGTCTTGCGAAGAGTTTACACTTGAAAAGACAGGTAAAACTCTTACAGCTACTTTGATATGCGATTATTCAAAAAAAGATGTTAAGCTTGTTTATGTATTTGATTTAATCAATGATGAGATTACTTTAAAGGCGATTAATGTTGAGCCTGTTTATACTTTGGGCGAGACAATGAAAAAGGCTGGACTCAATACAGTTATGGGTATCGGTATTGTATTCGTTATGCTCGTACTTATGAGTTTACTTATTTCTTGCTTTAAGTTTATTTCAAAGGCTGAAAAATCAAATAAGAAGACTGATGATGCACCAGTATCTGGTAATGCCAATATTGTTTCAAGTGGTGCTTCAGATGATTTAGAGTTAGTAGCAGTTATTACAGCAGCTATTGCTGCAAGTAGTGGACAGGCTACAGATTCTTTTGTAGTTCGTTCAATTAAAAGAAGATAGTTTAGGAGGATTTATCCATGAAAAATTATACAATTACTGTAAACGGTACAGCTTATGATGTAACAGTTGAAGATAAGGGTTGTTCAGGTGTTGCACCTGTTGCTGCTCCAGCTCCTGCAAAGGCTGCAGCTCCTGCTGCTACTGGTGCTGCTGGTGCTACAAAGATTGAGGCTGGTGCTGCTGGAAAGGTATTCAAAATCAATGCTCCTGCAGGTACTGCTGTAAAGAAGGGTGATGCTGTTGTTACTCTTGAAGTAATGAAGATGGAAACACCTGTTGTTGCTCCTGTTGATGGAACAGTTGCATCAATTAATGTAAATGAAGGACAGCAGGTTGAGGCTGGTGCTTTACTTGCTACTATGAACTAATATCAGGAGGATAACACATGAGTTACGTAGTTGAGACGTTATCAAACCTCATGGGACAAACTGCTTTTGCAAATTTGACCATAGGTAATTATGTCATGATCGTCGTTGCCTGCGTTTTTCTCTACCTTGCAATTAAGAAGGAATATGAGCCACTTCTTTTAGTACCAATTGCTTTTGGTATGTTATTGGTAAATATTTATCCTGATATTATTGCGTCTCCAGAGGAAACATCTAATGGCGTAGGCGGTTTACTTTATTATTTTTACACTCTTGATGAGTGGTCAATTTTACCATCACTCATTTTTATGGGCGTTGGTGCGATGACAGACTTCGGTCCACTTATTGCAAACCCAATCAGCTTTTTGCTTGGTGCTGCTGCACAGGTTGGTATCTTCGTTGCATACCTTCTTGCAATTTTGCTTGGTTTTTCAGATCAGGCTGCTGCTGCAGTTTCAATCATCGGTGGTGCAGATGGACCTACATCAATCTTCCTTGCTGGTAAGCTTGGACAGACTGCATTATTAGGACCTATTGCCGTAGGTGCTTATTCGTACATGTCACTTGTACCTATTATTCAGCCACCAGTTATGAAGCTTCTTACAACAAAGGAAGAGCGTTCTATTAAGATGGCACAGCTTCGTCCTGTATCAAAGCTTGAGAAAATTCTTTTCCCAATCATTGTTACAATTGTTGTTTGTTTAATTCTTCCTACAACAGCTCCACTTGTTGGTATGCTTATGTTAGGAAACTTATTTAAGGAGTCAGGAGTTGTTAGACAGCTTACTGATACAGCATCAAATGCACTTATGTATATCGTAGTTATCCTTCTTGGTACATCAGTTGGTGCTACAACAAGTGCTGAGGCATTCTTAAATGTTAGTACAATCAAGATCGTTATTCTTGGTCTTGTAGCTTTTATTTTTGGTACAGCAGGTGGTGTACTTTTAGGAAAGCTTTTATGTCACATTACACATGGAAAGATCAATCCACTCATTGGTTCGGCTGGTGTTTCTGCTGTTCCTATGGCTGCTCGTGTTTCTCAGAAGGTTGGTGCAGATGAGGATCCTACAAACTTCTTACTTATGCACGCTATGGGTCCTAACGTAGCAGGTGTTATTGGTACTGCAGTTGCTGCCGGTGTATTTATGGCAATTTTTGGAATTTAATTTAGGAGGATATTAGAATGGCAGAGATGAATAAAAAGCCAGTAAAGATTACTGAGACTATTTTAAGAGATGCTCATCAGTCTCTTATTGCTACAAGAATGCCTACATCTATGATGCTTCCTATCGTCGATAAGATGGATAAGGTTGGTTATCATGCTGTAGAGTGTTGGGGTGGCGCTACTTTTGATGCATCACTTCGTTTCCTTAAGGAAGATCCATGGGAGAGACTTAGAAAGCTTCGTGATGGCTTTAAAAACACAAAGCTTCAGATGCTTTTCAGAGGTCAGAATATTTTAGGATATTCACAGTATCCAGATGATGTTGTTGAATATTTCGTACAGAAGTCAATCGCAAATGGTATTGATATCATTCGTATTTTTGACTGCTTAAACGATATTAGAAACCTTCAGACAGCCGTTAATGCTTGTAACAAAGAGAATGGTCATGCTCAGGTAGCACTTTCATATACTCTTGGTGATGCATATACACTTGATTACTGGAAGGATATGGCTAAGAAAATCGAAGATATGGGTGCTTCATCTATCTGTATCAAGGATATGGCAGGTCTTTTAGTTCCTGCTAAGGCTACAGAGCTTGTTACAGCTTTAAAGGAGTCTACTTCTTTACCAATCGATTTACATACTCACTACACATCTGGTGTTGCTTCAATGACATACATGAAGGCTGTAGAGGCTGGTTGCGATATTATTGATACTGCTATGTCACCACTTGCTATGGGTACTTCTCAGCCAGCTACTGAGGTTATGGTTGCTGCATTTGCAGGTACAGAGTATGATACTGGTTTTGATCAGAATCTTCTTTCTGAAATTGCGGATTACTTCAGACCATACAGAGAAGAGTGTATTGCAAATGGTTTATTAAATACAAAGGTTCTTGGTGTAAATATCAATACATTAAGATATCAGGTTCCTGGTGGTATGCTTTCAAACCTTGTTAGCCAGTTGAAGGAGCAGGGTGCTGAGGATAAGTACGAGGAGGTTCTTGAAGAGGTTCCACGTGTTCGTAAGGATCTTGGTGTGCCACCACTTGTTACACCATCTTCACAGATCGTTGGTACACAGGCTGTATTCAATGTTCTTATGGGTGAGCGTTATAAGGTTGCTACAGGCCAGACAAAGGATATTCTCCTTGGTAAGTATGGTCAGACAGTTAAGCCTTTCAATCCAGAGGTTGTTGATAAGGTTCTTGGAGCTGATAAGGATAAGGCAATTACATGTCGTCCAGCAGATTTGATTGAGCCAGGTCTTGCTAAGTTTGAAGAAGAAATGAAGCAGTGGAAGCAGCAGGATGAGGATGTTCTTACATATGCATTATTCCCACAGGTTGCTACAGAGTTTTTCAAGTATCGTGAAGCGCAGCAGACAAAGATCGATCCAAACAAAGCTGATAAGGAAAATAAGGCTTATCCAGTATAATTTCATAAAAAATAAGGCAATGCAGGAATTCTTGCATTGCCTTTTATTTTTGTGTAAAATTATTTTCAAAGATTCATAAAGAAAGGTAAACGTATGGCTACAACTAGTAATTTGATTTCTAAGATTAATGAGCACTATGGTAAAATGTCAAAAGGTCAGAAGGTCTTAGCTAATTATATTATTGATAATTATGATAAGGCTGTATTTTACACTGCAGCAAAGCTTGGTGAAATAGTTGGTATATCTGAATCGACAGTTGTTCGATTTGCTTCTTTTATTGGTTATAGCGGTTTTCCTGAGTTTCAAAAAGCTCTTGAGGAGATGGTTAGAGGAAAACTAAATACCACTACTCGAATTGAGATTACAAATGGTGGTATTGAGCAAAACGGTGTTTTGAAGACCGTTCTTTCTTCGGATGCTTTGAAAATTAAAAATACAATGGAGAATATTGATGAGGCGGCATTTAACAATGCTGTTGAGTCAATTTTGAAGGCAAAAAAAATATACGTTATTGGAATTAGAACGTGTCAACCACTTGCATCATTTTTAGCATTTTATCTTAATCTGATTTTTGATAATGTAGTTTTACTTCAGACATCTTCCTCTAGTGAATTGTTTGAACAAATGATACGTATCAGTGAAGAGGATTGTCTTATTGGTATTAGTTTCCCCAGATATTCGATGCGAACTCTTAAAGCGTTGGAGTTTGCTAATAATCGACAGGCTGATACGATTACAATTACAGATTCTATTCATTCTCCGATGAATTTATATTCATCCTGCAACCTGATTGCTGAAAGTGATATGAATTCAATTGTAGATTCTTTAGTTGCACCTTTGTCAGTGATTAATGCGTTGCTGGTAGAGCTGTCATCCAGACGTCAGCAGGATGTGGCACATACTCTTGAGATGCTTGAGGATGTCTGGGATGAGTATCAATTTTATGAAAATGATGAGCTTGAATTAGTAGATGATTCAATAAAAATGCAATATCCGGGAGATAATTAATGTCAAAAGTTATTGTAATTGGTGGCGGTGCTGCTGGATGTATGGCAGCCTATTCGGCTGCAATGGTGGGACATAATGTTACCCTTATAGAAAAAAACGAGAAACTTGGAAAAAAAATATATATAACAGGTAAAGGCAGATGCAATTTCACTAATGCATGCTCAGTTGAAGATTTTTTCCAAAATGTAGTTAGTAATCCAAAATTTTTGTATAGTTCACTTTATACATTTGGACCTGA
>JAZLJM010000077.1:0-43082 GCA_045617805.1 Pseudobutyrivibrio sp. | reverse complement strand
ATAAAGGTTTCGTTCTTGTTTAACAAGAAACTAAATGAATTTTCAAGGATACATGTTTTTAAAAACTTGTATTAATTCAAGGTTTGTTTCACTGTTCAGTTATCAATTTGCTTTGTGTTGTTGTTCTTGCGAGCAACTTTGATATAGTATCACGTGTTGCCAAGTTTGTCAACAACTTTTTAAATATTTTTGTCAGTAAAAACTGACGAACGCAGAGGGTGGGATTCGAACCCACGCGCCCTTGCGGACAAACGGTTTTCAAGACCGCCTCGTTATGACCACTTCGATACCTCTGCTTAGTATCTTTTCGACACAAAAAGTATATTAACATCCGCACTGCTTCATGTCAACTTATTTTTCAAAGTTTTCACTAAAATCTGTATTTACAGAAAATTCTGACAAACACAGGAGAAATCAGCCTTTATGCATTTTGTCCACGCAGGATTGCTTCGGCAAAATACACATCTTCTGGAGTGGTTACTTTTATGTTAAAATACGAGCCCTGAATCATATGCACCTCATGATTTGTCGCCTTTTCAACAATCATTGCATCATCGGTAATTGTTGTATCTGCATTTGATATAATCTTGTCATATGCATTCTTAATTAAATTATATTCAAAACACTGTGGTGTCTGAACAATCCACACATTACTTCTATCAGGCGTATCTAATACTTTTCGATGATCATCAGTTATCTTTACCGTATCCTTTGATGGCATTCCCACAACACATGATTCATATAAAACAACCGAAGACATACATCTATGTATTATTTCTACTGACAAAAATGCACGTGCACAATCATGAATCAAAACATAGCCATCTGTAACCACCTGCAAGCCTGCGTATACAGAATCGTAGCGTTCTTCACCACCTTCTACTATTGCCCTTACTTTTGAAATATGATAGCGATCCACAATCTCTCGCTGTACTTTCTCAATATCGCCAGCAGCAGCAACGATAACAATATCTGTCACCTTGCTCTGTTCAAATGCTTCAAGGCAATAAACCATTAGCGGTTTGCCCTTGATATTCATATATTGCTTTGGAACATCCTGTTCCATCCTCTTACCACTTCCAGCAGCTAAAACAATTGCTGTAAATTTATTCATAGAATTCCTCCTCAAACATCTATTTATTATACTAAAGCACTTAACTCTGACATATGATTTCACAACGTCAATACTCTTTGCTCTAACAAAAAGAGTATTATGATAAAACATAATACTCCTACAACAATTCTTAAAAAATAATCAACAGATTTTTATATAATAATGTAATTTTCTTGAGTATCAACAAAACTAAACATAATCCAGATTAAGATATAATTATCTTTCACCTAATTTCAAATTAGGTATTGCATTGAGATCCCAGCCGTCTCTTTTTCCAGCAAAAAACTCATAGTATGCAGCTGCGCCAATCATAGCTGCATTGTCTGTACATAAAATAGGTGATGGGTGATAAAATTCCACACCTTTTGACTTGCACATCTCTTCCATCGCATTACGAAGAGTCTGGTTAGATGCAACACCGCCCGCAATAGCAAATTTATCCATTTTAAATTCATCAATAGCCATTGCCGCATGATCACAGAGAGTATCAATTACTGTCTGTTGAAATGATGCCGCGATATCAGCCTCAACGATAGGTTCGCCTTTCATATTAGCACCATTAATATGATTAAGCACTGCAGATTTTAAGCCACTAAAGGAAAAATCATAAACTCCATCAGAAACCTTTGGACGAGTAAAAGAAATTGCATGAGGGTCACCCTCTTTTGCCTTCTTTTCTATCTTAGGACCACCCGGATAACCCAGACCTATTGCTCTGGCAACTTTATCAAAAGCTTCACCTGCAGCATCGTCTCTTGTACGCCCTAAAATCTCATATTTACCATAATCGCACACGCGAACCAAATGTGTGTGACCGCCAGAAACAACCAAGCATAAAAATGGTGGTTCTAATTGTTTATTCTCGATATAGTTTGCGCTAATATGACCTTCGATATGGTGTACGCCAATCAAAGGCTTGTGTGCAGCAAACGCAATAGCCTTTGCAGTTGCTACACCTACAAGTAATGCACCAACTAATCCCGGACCATAGGTTACTGCAATAGCATCAATGCTGTCTAACGTTTCACCAGCTTCTTTTAACGCCTCTTCTATTACCTGATTAATTCGCTCAATATGCTTGCGTGATGCAATCTCCGGAACAACACCTCCATAAAGAGTGTGAAGCGGAATCTGCGTCGAAATAATATTACTTCTAACATCACGTCCATTGACAACAACTGCTGCCGCTGTTTCATCGCACGAGCTTTCAATAGCTAAAATTTTTACTTCTTTAGAACTCATTTGTATCATCCTCTGCCGATAATTTCCAGGTCAGAATTTTCCAATTTCCATCACTGTCTTTTCTGAGACAATAATCCTCATATGTACGAGTATAGGAAGAACCTTCACGGATAAAATAGTATGCAGAAACATATGCACACTCATCACCTTTTACCTTTTTATACTCAACCTCTGCTGTATCACAAACAGAGCTGGATGCAATCACTTTGTTGCGATTATGATAATCCTCAATTTCCATTTTCAAAGAAGCAATATAGCTTTCCTTGGGATTAACAGCCAAAAGCTCATCATCTAATAGCATGCGAGCCTGGTCAGCCATCATCGAAAGTTCATTATCATCAAAGTCTTCTGCATAATATGCAGTAATTATTCTGTTGTACCATTTTACAACAGCTCGAGGTGAAGGCGGATATTCTTTTGTAAAATCCTTATCAATAATAGCCTGAACCTCAGATAATTCAACATCCTGATTTAATTTATTGTTATCATTTCGATTAGAAATATAGTAATAGTACCCCAAAACAAGCGCCGCCATGCACACCACAGCAATTCCTATTCGAATTACTTTTTTCATAAGTTACTCCTCCGCAAAATCAAGCTCTAAGAATTTGCCATCTTCTCCCAAATAGGATTCAGAAAAAATTTCCTGAACCTTTGGCATATAACTTTTATGACGAACTAAGGATGGTGAAAAATGTGTCAGCCACATCTGCTTAACACAAGCATCCTTTGCAACCTGCGCAGCTTCATAAAATGTCATATGCTTATTATGTCTAGCCTTTGCCAATTTATCAGGCTCAGCATACATACCTTCACAAATTAATAAATCAGATTCACAAGCCGCTTTCACAAGAGAATCTGTAGGTCTTGTATCAGTACAATACGTAACCTTAATGCCTTTTCTGGCAGCCCCTAAAACCATTTCAGGCGTATATGTATTACCATCATATTGGACACTCTGTCCTTTTTGCAAAACATTCCATAATTTTATAGGAATATTCAGTTTTTTCGCTGCTTCTACATCAAATTTTCCCTGACGTGGTATCTCAAAGGAATATCCATAACAAAGCACATTGTGATTCACCTTGAAGGCATGAACATGATATCCTTCAATTTCAAAGCACTCGTCATCCTCTAATATTTCATGAAATTTGATTTCAAAAGGTAGTTCCGGTGCAATCACTCTCAATGAATTTACAACTCTCTCAAGCCCCTTGGGACCCACAATTGTAACAGGCTCTGTCCTATCGGAATTCCCCATTGAAAGGAGAAATCCTGGCAAACCACTTATATGATCTGCATGAAAATGAGTAATGCAAATTATCGAAATTGGATTAGGTGAAAAACCTGCTTTTCGAAGCGCAACCTGAGTCCCTTCACCACAATCAACCAGTAATCCTATTCCATTATATCTAAACAAACACGAGGTTAGCCAGCGATTTGTCAAAGGCATCATACCGGCTGTCCCCAGCAAACAAACATCTAACATCTATAAATCCTTCCAATATGCATCAAAATACATATATGTAATCTATTTAGTATAAAGCTCTAAATCAAGCTTGAGACAAAGCGCATTTTCATCAGGATTGCGATAGAAATTCTTTCTGATTGAAATTTGCTCAAATCCAAATTTGGAATATAACGAAATAGCAGGTTCATTTGATTCACGAACCTCTAAAAATAATTCTCTAGCCCCTTTACTAATGATTTCTCCGATAATAGTTTGAAGCAATTCAGTAGCCACATGCTGACGTCTTGCTTTTGAGGATACAACGATATCAGGCAGCTCTGCTTCAGGAATTGTATAGTAAACAACCGCAAAACCCAAAAGCTCATCAGCGTCACATGCGACAAAAAAGATAGAATTATCACTTTGAACGGATTCTTTAATCGACTGCAACGACCAGGGAACCGGCATCTCAATTGCTTCTAAAGCAGCAATTCTTTCAACGTCTTCTAAAATCGCTTTCCTAATTTGCATGCTTGCCATCTCTCTCCATTCGTTCACGCTCAGCCTGTGAAAGTCTAAGGTACTCAGGCCTATGCTCTGCTGCCGTTTGAACAATACCTTTTTTGAAAAGTGAAGCGCCGAGCACTGCAACAGAAGATGCACGCTGCATATTTCTATGAGCAGGTGCAAAGCTATAATCAACTGTAATTAGTTCAGAAATTTTATCTTTAAAAACAGGAACGCCATCACCTAAAAAAACAACTGGAGAATTGTTTTCATTTATCTTTGAGGCAATCTCAGCAAAATCTACAGCACACTGAGGACAAAGTGAAATCAGTTCATCACCTTCAAATCTATATAAACCAGTGTAGACCTGACCTCGTCTGGCATCCATGATAGGACAAATCAATGCTTCGCTTCCCCACATATTGTAAGCAAGCGCATCTACAGTAGGAACTGGAATAATCGGACAATCAAGCACCATTCCAAGCCCTTTGGCTGTAGCAGATGAAATCCTAAGCCCTGTAAAGGAACCTGGTCCTGCAGCAACAGCAATTGCATCAATAGTGCTCATATCAAGCTCTATCATCTGACCCAGTGCATCAAGCATAGGAAGCAAAGTCTGCGAATGAGTCTTTTTATAGCCTGTAGTGTATTCTCCTATTAAGTTGTCATCTTCAACAATTGCAACAGAGGCAACAAGCCCTGAACCATCAATACCTAAAATCTTCATTATCTTGCCTCAACCGTTATCCTTCTATAATCGAAGCCCTTCGTTAAATCCTTTTCGATAGTAATTTGTGTATATTCTTCAGGCAAAATATCTTCTATTAGATTTGCCCATTCTATTAATGAAACTCCATCAGAATATATATAATCCTCATAACCAATTTCATCCATTTCTTCGATATCACCGATGCGATATACATCAAAATGGTAAAATGGCAATCGACCAGAATCATACACCTGTACAATGGTAAAGGTCGGACTACATATCGGCTCGTCGATAGAAAGTCCATTCGCAAAGCCCTGCGTAAGTACAGTCTTGCCCACCCCCAAATCACCAATGAGAGTAAAAACCTGTCCTGGCTTTGCTGCTTTGGCTAAATCAATTCCGATTTGTTCTGTTTCTTTTGGACTATTCGTTTCAAATACAGTTTTCATTATTTAATATTTATCTTAAAATCCTTTACATGTTTTCTAATGTAGGCTATTACCTGATCATACTTGTCAGCAATATCAGACTTTGGAATTATATATGCATTACGTCGATTTGTATATATCAACAAACAATTATGAAATGCAGATACTTTATATACCTGATCCCACAAAAGCTCCACACTTCCTTCGACTCCTTCAACAGACACAATAATCGCTTTTTCAGAAAGCTTAAATTGCAAAGCTCTGGAAAATTCGCCTCGTTTAAATCTATTTTTTACTTTGTAGCGTAACTCAATTGGTAAATATGCCAAAAAAATGATACCTACTGCTGGATACAAAATTTTGTAAGATAGGGGAAGAACTGGAAATTTCATCACCCATAATACAATCAAGAATATAAAGACTATTATTGAAAAGACTCCTTGAAATGAAGTGTATGTACTAAAGATATTGTAAGCATACAAATCCTTTTCTGTCGTCTTTGCTTCAAATTCTATCATTTCTTCCATAAGTCATAATCCCCCTAATTTTGTACTATTTTAGCATATTTTTAGAACAAAAAAAAGAGTCGCTACCCCTAACGACTCGTTAAATGTGTAAAAACCAATCTCTCCTAAAAAGAGTGAACGTAATCAAACTCTATTTGTTTGATTTGCTATGGTTAAAGTATAGACATTCACCTTTAATATGTCAACATTGTACAGATATAATATATGTTCCGAGGTACATATTTGTTAATTATGTATAAAGTAGATTTGTTCAATGTGTGAAATATCACAATAAAAATAGTCTAATACTTCCTTTTTTGAAGGTATTAGACTATTTTACAGTTTCAAAAAATAAATCCTCATTAAAAAACAGCTTCAAAATTATTACCTGCAAGATTTTCTGCATCCTGCTTCATTTTTTCCTGCTGGTATGGATTGTCCTGATTATTATAGGAAATACGCGTCCTGGTCTCGCCACCAGAAACATAAGTCCTTCCGCACTCAGGACAAATACTTGTATGGATAGAAACCGAAGCCTGGATAACTTTTCCATTTTTCATTGCTGCTTTATCATATGCATTGGAAACATGTTCCGCCTCATGCCCTCTAACAGCCGCACCTGCTGCCTGAGGGGACACATGTCGTGGAGCTTTAAATGAAACATTTTCATCAGAGCCATCCTGATATTTTCTATTTTTACAGGTTTCACACTCTTCCAAACCAGCTCTTTTGGCAGCTTTTTCCGAAAAATAATCCTTCTCTTTATCATCAAACAATGGATTTTGCAGTTCTTCTCCCTTAACTGAATCAGATAATGGATTTTGGCCTTTCTCTTCTTTGCCAGCATCAGCCAACGGATTCAATTTACCGTTTGAATAGAAATTTACGCTCTGATAATTGTCACCTATACCACCAATCATATTGCGCTCCTTTCTTGTCAAAAGCTTATTTTACATCAGACTTTGTGCCAATTTTCATAGTCAAGGAAATACGTCCTTTTTTCTCATCAATTGACATTACCTCTACATCCACTATATCACCTACAGCGACAACTTCAAGAGGATGTTTAATATATTTATTTGTCATCTGTGAAATATGAACCAAACCATCCTGATGAACACCTATATCAACGAACGCTCCAAAATCAATTACATTTCGCACAGTGCCTTTTAAAACCATACCTGGTTTTAAATCCTTTAATTCTAAAACATCAGATTTCAAAATAGGCTTTGGCATATCCTCACGAGGGTCTCTTCCTGGTTTTTCAAGCTCTTTTATTATGTCTTCAAGAGTAATTTCGCCTATACCAAGTTCTTGAGCGAGCTTTTTAATATCTTTTATCTGCTTAGATATTCCCGCAAGAGTTCCTGAAGAAATATCCTTGATATCAAATCCCATTTTTTCTAATAATGCCTTTGCAGCATCATAGCTTTCTGGATGAACCGATGTCGCATCAAGTGGATTTTTTCCACCAGTAATTCTCATAAAGCCTGCACATTGTTCAAAGGCTTTTGGTCCAAGCTTTGGAACCTTTTTAAGTTCAGTTCTACTATTGAATCGACCATTTGATTCTCTATACTCAACGATATTTTTAGCAAGAGTTTTGTTAATACCGGAAACATATTCAAGCAATGATGCTGAGGCTGTATTCAAATCAACACCAACCTTGTTTACGCAGTCCTCGACAACGCCGCTTAGAGCCTCACCTAATTTCTTTTGATTCATATCATGCTGATACTGACCTACGCCAATCGCTTTAGGATCAATTTTTACAAGCTCAGCAAGTGGATCCTGAAGTCTGCGTGCCATTGAAGCTGCGCCTCTTTGCTCAACATCAAAATCCGGGAACTCTTCCTGGGCAAGCTTGCTTGCAGAATAAACTGAAGCACCCGCCTCATTTACGATAACATACTCAACCTTTGTAGGAATATCCTTTAACATATCAACAATAATCTGTTCAGATTCTCTGCTGGCAGTACCGTTACCTAGAGAAATCAAAGTCACGCCATGCTTTTTTATCATAGCAGTAATTTCTTTTTTGGTGCCCTCGACATTATTTCTTGGCGGAGTAGGATAAACGATTGTAGTATCTAAAACCTTTCCAGTTGCATCAACTACAGCAATCTTACATCCGTTTCTATAGCCTGGGTCCCAGCCAAGAACAGTATGTCCGGCAATTGGTGGAGCCATCAAAAGCTGGAATAGATTCTTGCCAAATACTTTTATCGCACCATCCTCAGCCATCTCTGTGAGATTACCTCTGATTTCATTTTCAATTGATGGAGCAATCAATCTTGCGTATGCATCTTCAATTGTAGCTATTAATGCTGGCTTTGTATTTGGATTATCTCTTGTAATGACCTTCTTTTGAAGATAATTGTGGATATCCTCTACAGGTGCAGCAATCTCAACCTTTAACACTTTTTCTTTTTCACCACGATTGATAGCAAGAATACGATGACCTGGAAGCTTTGATATAGCTTCATCATATTCATAATAATTTTCATAAACAGATTCCTGTTCTTTATCCTTTGCACGTGATAGAATCGAACCCTTTTTTGTTGTGATTTCGCGAATCCAGGTTCTATAATCAGCATCATCTGCAATTGTCTCTGCGATAATATCACATGCGCCAGCTATAGCTTCTTCTACAGTTTTAACTTCCTTTTCCTCATTAAGAAAAGCTTTTGCCTCTTCCTCTAATGATTTATTCGTCATTTGAAGCAAAATTGTATTTGCCAAAGGCTCCAAACCCTTTTCCTTTGCAATTGTAGCTCTCGTACGACGTTTTGGACGATAAGGTCTATACAAATCATCAACAGCAACCTGTGTCGTTGCTTCAAGAATTGCCTTTTTTAATTCTTCTGTCAAAAGCCCCTGTTCTTCAATAGAAGCAAGACATGTATTCTTCTTTTCTTCAAGGTTTCTAAGGTATGTAAGTCTCTCAGAAAGCGTACGAAGCTGCTCGTCATCCAAGCCGCCAGTCACTTCTTTTCGGTATCTGGAAATAAAAGGTACAGTATTACCCTCATCTAATAATTTCACAGCCGCATCAACCTGACTTGCCTTTACGCCAAGGTCCGCTGCAATTTGCTTAATAATATCCATCATTATTCTCCAATCAATATATTCTTTCAAAATATTTGGACTTTATTTTATCATATAAAACAGATAAACTTAAGCGTATGGATAAAATATTTTCGTTATTTAAAATCAAATGTCTATTTAAATTATTTACTGGATTTTACTGTCCCGGATGCGGCGGAACAAGAGCTGTATACTTTTTACTAACAGGACATCCGATACTATCTTTTATTTATCACCCTATTGTTGATTATACTGTTGCTGTATTAATTTATGTAGGTATCAGAAGATTGCATAATAAAAAATACCAGCCAAAGGATATCCTCTTATGGCTGGTACCAATAATCATTGTTGTAAATTGTTTAATTAAAAATATCTTACTAATCACTGGACATGATGTTCTGACTTATCATTTCTAGTACATCAATTTCTAAATGACACGATATTCTTCATATTTACTTTTGTGCATTTACAAGAGCATTGTAGAACTCATCATAATCCTCAAATGCTTCATACTGAGGATAATCCTTCTTGATCTGCTCTGTTGTTCTGAATAAGAATCCTGCCTTTGATGCCTGAATCATGGCAAGGTCATTGAAGCTGTCGCCAGCGGCAATTGTCTCAAAGCCGCATGACTGTAAAGCCTTTACAGTTGTAAGCTTACTCTTATCACAACGCATCTTAAAGTCAACAATTTCTCCATTTTCTGCAACAACAAGCTCATTACAGAAAATTGTTGGCATGCCAAGCTTCTTCATAAGAGGGCCTGCGAACTGTGAAAATGTATCACTAATAATGATAACCTGTCCCTGTGCTCTGAGCTTATCTAAAAACTCCTTTGCACCTGGAAGTGGATCAATTTTTGCAATTGTTTCCTGAATTTCTTTAAGACCAAGACCATGCTCTTTTAAAATTGCAATTCTGTATTTCATGAGCTTATCATAATCAGGCTCATCTCTTGTAGTCTTCTTAAGCTCAGGAATTCCTGAAGCCTCAGCAAATGCAATCCAAATTTCAGGTACTAAAACACCTTCAAGGTCTAAACATGTAACGTACATCTTATATCTCCTAACTTTTATACATAATTTCACCCTTCCTAAAAAGAAAGGGCGAATAAAAAACTTTATTAAGCTAATCTAATTACTGAAAGAATTGAACCCATTGCCTTGGCACGTTCTTCAAATTCTGATTCAGAAAGAAGCTCTGTAACAAATCCACACTCATCATCAATATCAAGATTTGCATATGTAACCTTGTCAAATGTGCGCTCAACAATTGCCTCTGGAGCATTTGTTCTAACAAAGAACTGGAACTTCTGCTTCATAGAATCGCCAAGAACAAGCTCGTTACTATCCCATTCAATAGGAACACATCTGTCAACATTTTTTGCTAAAAATACGATATCACCAACAACGGCTGAAGCTGTTGGAAGAGAACCTGCACCAGCACCGTAATACATAGAATCTCCAAGCATATTTCCTTTTACGTATACAGCATTCATAACACCATTTACGTGATATAGTGTATGCTCTTCGCCAAGCATATAAGGAGCTACACGACATGTATATGTATCACCTGTCTTGACAGCACGAGCTAAAAGCTTAATGCTACGTCCCATTGCTTTTGCATATTTAAAATCAACTGCTGTAATCTTGCTGATACCCTCAGTTGGAATCTTTTCAAAATCAACCTGCTTACCTGTAATTAATGATGTAAGAATTGCAATCTTACGACAAGCATCAAATCCCTCAACATCTGCTGTTGGATCCTTTTCTGCATAACCAAGTCTCTGAGCCTCAGCTAAAATCTCATCATAGTCACAGCCCTTTTCTGCCATATTTGTAAGCATAAAGTTTGTTGTACCATTGATAATTGCTGCAATTTCTTCAACAACATCACCTGTAAGGCAATCTGTAAGTGTACGAATAATTGGAATACCGCCACCTACTGCTGCTTCAAATACGAAATTAACTTTATTTTTCTTTGCGATTGCAAGAAGCTCAGCTCCTTTATCAGCTACTAAAGCCTTGTTAGATGTTGTAACAGACTTACCAGCCTCAAGCATAGCCTTTACAAATGTAAATGCTGGCTCAACACCACCCATCGTCTCAACTACAATCTTAACCTCTTTATCTGCTGCAATCTCTTTGTAATCCTTACAAAGCTTATCTTCATTAGGGTCTCCTGGGAAATCACGTAAATCTAATACGTATTTAAGCTCAAGTGGCTCACCTACACGCTTTGCAATTACTTCTTTGTTTGTACTTAATACTGTTGCGACACCAGAACCAATTGTTCCGTATCCCATAATAGCTACTTTCATCTGGCTACTCCCTTGCTAAAATTTTAACATAATGTACTCCGTCAATTGCTTCAATAGCACCGACTAACTCTGTAAAATCCCCTGAATCATCTAACACATCCACAGAAATTGTGAGTGTTGCGATTCCATTTACAGGAATACTTTGATGAATGGTCAAAATATTAACCTTAAAATGTGCAATATTTTCCAATACCAAGGACAATATCCCCGGCTCATCAGCAAGCTGAATCACCATATTGATTGTCTTTCCCTTTGTATCCTCGTGAAAAGGAAAAATATCATCCTTATATTTGTAAAACGAACTGCGGCTTATTCCTACAAGCTCAGTGGCATCCTGAACAGAATCACACTTGCCCGTTTCCATAAGCTTCTTAGCTTCAACAACTTTAAGAAGAACCTCTGGGACCGCTTTTTTCTTTAAAACAAAATATGTGGTCTTTTCAGTCATAACTCCTCCTAGTGTCCTTAACACAAAAACATTTGTGCACGCACAAAAGATAATACCATTATTTGACTGAGATTTTCAAGTCAAAAAACAAGAATCTTACATTTCTTTTGAATCATATTCAATAGAAACCATTGTATCATCACTTTCAAAAATAAACTTTAAAGCTGAATCTGAACCATCCTTTTTATAAATGAGGGCAGTATCTGTAGAATCTGTTGGCTCGCCATACGCTGCAATAACATCATCCTTTGTATTTGAAAGATCAATTCCCTCTGGTGTTTTAACTGTATCATTTGTCAACGAAATACAGTAAACACGATTTGTATCACCATCAGGATATGTCTCAATTTCGCAATTTGAAAATGTATAGTGATATGCCATTCCCTGCTTTGCGCAAGACTCAGACTCAAAAGTAGAAACTGGCTCTCCCAGCTTATCTAAAACTGTATCTAAATCCATATCAGGAGTTAACGAAACTCCATCCACCTCAAATGCATAACCAGCAACCTCTTCTGCTGATGTATCTGTTGTTACTTCAGCAGCCGGCTGACTTTCTACAGTGTTCTCTTTTTTCCCGCAACCAATTAATGAAATTGCTGCTACCGACACAAGTAATAATGCTGTTAAACTTCTTTTCATTTTTCCCTCCAAGATTATTGAATTTTTGGATATTTTGATTTGTCAAAACCATGTGTATTGTTATGAGCTTTAGAATGCTGCATCAATTGATCTGTTGTCCACATAAAAATTGGAACATTCCACATATTTTTCATGGAATCCACATGGTACCAACCATCCCCCAGATTAACAAGATTCCATTTATGATGCGCATGCTTTCCATCATAAGTTTTATCAATATCCATATTTTTTATTCCAAGGCGATTAAGCATACATTTCATTGAACCCCAGTTCGCAGAACAATCGCCTTTTCTTTGTACCATGCCTTTATAGGCTGCTTTTACCCAATTTGTTTCGTATGCAGTCTCAACATAGGTAATATTATTATAACACCAGTCAAAGCAGGCCTTTACCTTTTGCTCATCAGTCATTTCCGGTGTAATTATTGAAGCTAAAATCTCATCAGCCTTTGCATTCACCATCGCCTCAGTCACATTATCAAGCTCAGCCGATTCAACAATGATGCTGCAAACCGCCTCAGAAGTGTTACCGGCAGCATCAGTTGCCGTATATGTTACAGGATAGCTTCCAAGCACCTTAAGATTAACCTTTGATGTATCAATATCCAAAGTCGGATTTTCATCAAAATCATCGGTAACCGTAACATTTTTCTTGTATGACACCGTCGCATTTCTCTTTACTGTGATATCCTCAACACCAGAAATGACAGGTGGCGTCGTGTCATTTATTATACTCAGCTTTGCCGTTTGAGTAGTAACATTGTCGGCTGCGTCGGTTGCAATGATTGTAACCTCTATATCCTCTTCTTTTGAAAAATCATACTTTTCCTGATATTCAAGCGAAGTAACTGTAGCATCCTTAACACTCTCTACAAAATCATCAAGCGAAATTTTCTGACCTTTATCAACCATAACATCACGAAGCTTTAATTCCGGTGGAATGTCATCATATATTTCAAGTGTCGACGGAATGTCAAAACATAAAATATGTATCACAACCTCGTTATCGCCTAATTGTGTAGTATCAAGCTTGAATAAATCCGTCTTTATTTCAGCTTTAAAAGGACTTTCTTGTACAAAATCAGATACTACTGGAGGTTCAGACCCTGCCTCAAGCTTTACCTTTGAATATACTAATCCATCAATATATGCATATCGAAAAACAAAATAGCCACCTACAATTAACAGTATAAAAATGGTAATAATTACAAAAAATTTAAGTTTATTCTTCATCCCTTGTTCCTCTATCAGGACAACCTAAAGATAACCATTTCAAATACGCATTCATAAACGGAGTAAGCTTTCCATCCATTACTGCATCAACATTACCTGTCTCTTCGCCTGTTCTTAAATCCTTTACCATAGTATACGGTTGCATTACGTACGAGCGAATCTGATTTCCCCAGCCAATCTCTGTAACTTCACCACGAATATCACTTGCTTTTGCCGCATTCTCTTCCTGCTTTAAAATAAAAAGCTTTGCTTTGAGCATCTGCATAGCCTTATCTTTATTCATGTGCTGAGAACGCTCATTTTGACAAGTAACAACTATACCAGTTGGAAAGTGTGTAATACGAATTGCCGAACTGGTTTTATTGATATGCTGGCCACCCGCGCCCGATGAACGATAGGTATCAATACGAATGTCTTCATCTCTTACCTCAATATCGATATCCTCTTCAATATCTGGCATTACATCGCAAGAAGCAAAAGAAGTTTGTCTTTTGCCAGCAGCATTAAAAGGCGATATTCTAACAAGGCGGTGAATTCCTTTTTCTGACTTCAAATACCCATACGCATTATCGCCATTTACCTGGAAAGTAACAGATTTTATTCCAGCCTCATCACCTTCAAGATAATCAAGCTCCTCTACTGAAAATCCCGCATCATTTGCCCAACGAAGATACATTCTATATAGCATTTGAACCCAGTCACAAGCCTCAACACCACCTGCTCCCGAATGCAAAGTCACAATCGCATTATCAGAATCATATTCACCTGAAAGCAAAGTCTTCATACGAAGCTTCTCGAGCTCTGTATCCAGCTCTTCAATCAACTGAGCTATCGTATCAACTATCTCTGGATCTTCCTCCTCATAGCCTAGTTCGATGTATTCTTCAATTTCTATATATAAATCATCAAGATGATCTATTACTAATACGTCATCCTTTTGAGATTTTAATTCCTTCATCTTTTCTGTCGAAGTCTGACTATCAAGCCAAAAATCAGGATTTTCCATCTCTTTTTCTAATTCTTCTATACGCGCTTTTTTGCTTGCGACGTCAAAGTGAATCCCTCACTTCCGTCATAGTTTTCTTGTAGGTTTGCAATCTCTGCTTGAACTGATCAAGTTCTATCACGGTATCACCTCTTTCTCTTATTGCAAATTCTATTTTTCTTTTGGAGTATCCTTATAGGTTCCCTCCAAAACCTGTATACCTGCTTGAATCTGATTATCTAAATCTACAGAATATTCATCATCCTCTTTGCCCATAAATTCATATTCAAGCTCAACATCAGGCTTGATTCCCTTTTTATGAATGCACTCACCTAAAGGAGTATAGTATCTCTCTGTTGTAAGCTTTAATGCTGTTCCATCAGAAAGCTCAATTGTAGACTGAACAATACCTTTTCCAAATGTCTTTGTACCAAGTAATGTTCCATAATCATAATCACGTATTGCACCTGCAAAAATCTCAGATGCTGATGCAGAATTTTCATCCACCAAAACAACTATCGGCATCTTTAATACATGCTCATCATCTGACTTATATTCCTTTTTTTCACCATTTTTGTCAAGAGTATAAACAGTAATCCCCTTAGGCAAAATGTAATCAAGCATATCTGTGGCAGAATCAACTAAGCCACCACCATTTCCACGCAAATCAATAATAAGGCTTTGCATTCCACTTTTCTTCAAATCCTCTATAGCCTTTTTAAAATCATCTGATGTGTTAGTGGCAAATTGTGATACCTCAATGTATCCAACTTTGTCTTTAAGCATCTGCGATTCAACTGTTGGTACAGTAATATCAGCACGTCTGCACTTTATATCCTTTATCTCATCTTTTCTCTTAATTTTAAGAGTCACATACGAACCAGCATCACCGCGAATATGCTGAACAAATTTATCCAAATCCTCATCAATTGCCAGGAATTCATCAGCCTGAAGAATATTATCCCCTTCAATAACTCCTGATTTTTCAGCCGGAGTTCCTTTGTAAACCTTTGTTACAATAACCTCGCCTGTTTCAAGATTCTTAGTAAGCTGCGCGCCAATCCCAGCATAATTACCTGTCAAACTTGCCATAAGATCTTTATATTCAACCTCATTGTAATATTCAGAATACGGATCGTCTAAGGCTTCAACCACGCCTTTATAGACACCTTCAATTAATTTTTCATCATCTACATCTTCGTAGTAATAATTTTTGACTAATCCCCAGATATACGAAAACTTGCTATTAGAACTTTCAGTTAGTTTTTCAATATCAGTATCAGCAGATGTTGTATTCACATTCACAACATTTATCACTAAAAAAACTGCAAAAGAAAATGCCACTCCGATAAAAAAGCCTATTATTCCTGGCACAATTTTTTTGCATTTTTTTGTATTTTCTGCAGATTCCTCGATAGATGAACCTGACTTATCATCCATATAATTATAATCCATTTTTTCTCCCATCCAGAACATATCATAATAGCATGCAGGTATAATAATAATTACTTGCAAGTGATTCAGCAATTTGCTCTATGAATTATTCTTCAGTAACTCTACGATAAAAAAGTGCCAAAGCATCGCTCTGGCACTCATAATATACAACTATACTCTTAAGTGTTTATGTAAAGTAATGCGCGAACCAATAAAACCTATGCCAACGCCAAGTATTAACGAAACAGGTACTAACGTATTAAAAATTGTTCCTATTGGAATGAATTTCACCATTCCGCTAAGGAAATTGAATTCACCCGTCATATATTTTATTACTTTTTCATACATAAAATATAATAAAATAAGCGGAATAATAGAACCAACAATACCAATAAAAATACCTTCAATAATGAATGGCTCACGAACAAATGCATCCTTCGAACCAATTAATTTCATGATTGCAATTTCTTCTTTTCTGACTGAAATACCTGTATTTACAGTATTGCTAATCAAGAATATAGAAACCGCCAAAAGGATAATTACAATTCCCATAAAAATTACAGTCATTGCATTATTGATATCTGTAAGTGTCTTTGCCGCAACCTCAGACTGATTAACCTGTCTGACTCCATCAAGGCTTTCCAAAAATGAAACCAATGTGGATTGCATCGATACATCACTTAAATAGATCTCATAGTTTGAAGAATTCGCAAGTGGATTATCATCTGCAAATCCAGCAGCAAGTTCTTTGTTTCCATCAAAATATTCATCCTGGAAGCTTTCCCAAGCTTCATCTGCAGAGATATAGTTGTAGCTTGCAACCTCTGGTCTCTTGGAAATCTCTTCTCCAATTCCTTTTATTCTATCTTTGTCGATTCCTGCATCAAAAAATACTGTAACAGAAACGCCTTCCTCAGCAGCCTTTACCATCGACTGAAAATTAGCGCCTAGAGAATAGAATAAACCAAATAAGAAAATACAAGCAGACATAGTAGCTATTGAAGCAAGTGAAAACATCTTGTTTCTCCAGACATTTTTCATTCCCTGTCCGACATTATATGCATGTGTACTAATCTTCATAGTCATCACCTCCAACGTCACTAACAACAACGCCCTTCTTTATTGTGATAACTCGTTTATTCATAGCCTTAACGATTTCCATATTGTGAGTAACTACAACAACCGTAGTTCCTCTTTCATTAATCTCATCCAATAATTTCATGATTTCCCAAGCATTCTTGTTGTCAAGATTTCCTGTAGGCTCGTCCGCAAGAAGTATCTTTGGCTCATTAACAAGTGCTCTTGCAATCGCAACACGTTGCTGCTCACCACCAGACAACTGATTTGGCTTTGATTTATATTTAGCAGCCAAACCAACAAGTGAAAGCATAAATGGAACCTTTTTCTTTATTGATTTATTTGGAGCCTCTATTACCTTCATAGCAAATGCTACATTGTCGTATACATTTCTATCTGGCAAAAGTCTAAAGCTCTGAAATACGACGCCTACATTACGACGATAAACCGGTATCTTTTTATGATTTACTTTTCTTAAGTCCTGTCCATTAATATAAATTTTTCCTTTTGATGGATCCAATTCTTTTAAAAGAAGTCTTATAAGAGTAGACTTTCCAGAACCACTATCACCAACAATAAAGACAAATTCGCCTGGCTCAATGTGAAGAGAAACATCATCTAACGCAGGCTGACTTCCTTCATAGGTTTTACTAACATGATCTAACCTAATCAAATTTTTACCTCATTTCTTATAACAAATTCTTGTTACCCTTTATATCCCACAAAACTGAAATACTAGAATTTTTCATCTTCCATATATTTCATATATTTAACAACCATTAATGCAATCTTAAATGTGATGGCATCCTCAAAAATTCTAAGATCAAGACCTGTGCTCTTTTCAAGCTTATCAAGTCTGTATACCAAAGTATTTCTATGGATATACAACTGTCTTGAAGTCTCTGAAACATTCAAGCTATTCTCAAAGAACTTATTTATTGTAGATAAAGTCTCCTCATCAAAATCATCTGGTGACTTATTCTCAAAAATTTCTGAAATAAACATCTTGCACAAAGGAATAGGTAATTGATAAATCAATCGACCAATTCCTAATGCAGAATATGCAATGATACTCTTTTCATTAAAGAAAATCTTTCCTACATCCATAGCCATAGTAGCTTCCTTGTAGGATTTCGATACCTCTTTAATCTCATTTACGGTAGTACCATATGATACTCTGACATCCTTGACGTTCTTTTCTTTGAACTCGTCGATAATTACCTCTGCCATCTTATCAATTTCAGGATTTGAATCCGTAGCAGAAAGCTCTTTAACAACGATAATATTTCGCTCATCAACTGCTGTTACGAAATCACGATTCTTTCCATTACCATCAAAGACTGTACGAACTCTGTCAAGCTCGTCGCCATCCTTTTCACCGCTCACTTCAACTACTAAAACAACACGCTTTACATGATTTTCAATATGAAGCTTTTTTGAACGATTATAGATATCGACTAATAATAAGTTATCCAATAATAAGTTTTTAATAAAGTTATCTTTATCAAAACGCTCTTTGTATGCAACAAGAAGACCCTGAATCTGGAATGCTGCAATCTTACCATAATTAATGGAAGCCTCATCCTCGCCCCTTGAGAGAATAACGAACTCAAGCTGTTGCTCATCAAAAATCTTAATAAATTGAAAACCTAAAGCCACCTGACTTGCTGCGTCAGATGTGGCAAAAGAAGATACAGCATCTGCCATTTGGTCTGCACTATTAAATGTAGAAGCGCAAACAACATTATCAGCATCAAACACAGCAATATCTGTTTTTGTAAGTTGCTGAAGTCCATCAACAGTAGACTGTAGAATCTGATTCGAAATCATATCGAATACCTCCTAACAATATAACGATAATCTTATAGACTATTTTTATTGTATTACTATGCAAATTAAACAATTGGTAGTTCATATTTTACATATAATTTCACATAAGCTAGATTTATTCTAATATAAATAACCCAAAAATGAAATAGGAAACTATGCATTTTTTATGCAAATTCACATAATCTGCATTTTCCTATTAATAGCCCCACCCGAATTGTAGTAGATATAGAAACATTTTCTAACATTATCTGACAATTTGCTCTCATTTCAGACAATTATACTTCTCTTTTAAAGTCAAGCATTTTCATATTTTTGCCAATATTTGTATTAACGTCACAAAACAAATGTTTTGCATATTTGTGGATAACTTTGTCTTTATGTTCACATTTATTGTGGATAAAGTGGATAAGACGTTCACAAGCCTATATTTACGCACATTCTATCCACCGCATTGTTGAAAACTATTAGTTTTGACACATAACCATCCGTTCTTAGTTTTCACAATTTCATTTCTCTTTTGTGCACTTTTTCGAAAAAACGCAAATTTAGTTTTGTATTATTTTCAGACAACTCCATACATTTTATAGCCAAATACATAACGAAATAAAAACGGCGATTCTAAAGTGGATGTCCACCTTAAAATCGCCGTTAAAAATTCATAGCTTAGAAAATTCTTCTAGCTGTAATAATAGGCTTATAGTTTACATTTGAATATGTAATACCTGTACGCTTATTTGATGCATGAAGTAATGTACCATTTCCTGCATAAATACCAACGTGACCAGAATAACAAACAATATCACCTGGTTGCATCTGGCTAGGATCAACTGCTGTACCAACACTTCTCATCGCGCTTGATGAATGTGGTAGGCTTACACCATAAGCATTATATACACTCATAACAAATCCTGAACAATCAGTACCATTTGTAAGTGATGTTCCACCATATACATAAGGGTTACCAACAAATTGAGAACCATAATTAACAACTGATGAACCGCCACCGCCTGATGGAGCTGAATATGACTTACCTGAACTTCCTCCCGAGCTTCCTCCAGAAGACTTACTTGATTTACTAGCTGATCTAGTTGCCTTTTCAGCAGCTTTTCTAGCAGCTTCTCTTTCAGCAGCCTCTTTTGCAAGACGAGCTTCTTCAGCCTCTTTTGACTCAGCCAATGTAAAATCTATACCAAAAGAAACATATTCTGTACTAACAAATCCGTCACCTGCATCACAAGTAATCTTTACCCAGCCATCATCAACCATCGATTCATCAATGACAGTATAATCGTCGCCTAAAGGAATCATATCAAGAATCGCAGAATCAACGGATGGTTGCTCTCTAACATAAAGAGTCTCTGTCATACAAGTCGCATATCTACGAGATACTGACTTAGCATATTCTTCATCATTTTGAATTACAAATTCACTTTTAACATAACCTGAGCAATCACCAGAAGATATCTTTAACCAGGTACCGTCTTCTTTATCAACTGTCTCAAGAACAGTAGCAGCAGACTTATCATAAAGCTTACCAACATACTCGCTCTCTGCAGAAGGTTCAGATCTAACGTATACATAGTTATCAACCTTTGCAATTGCAATATTTGCATACTCGCTCTGTGCAACCTTCTCAGCTTCATTCTCAGCAAGCTCTACCTCTGTAGAAATCAATGTCGCATCAGCAAGTAAATCATTTACCTTAAGTGAAACACCAGCAAAAACTGATGCTGTTGCTTTATCAACAGACTCTTTAGTACTCGAAATAGCACTAACGCCTGATGTTACATCAGCCGCACTGCTTGTATATGATAAACTACAAGCAACCGCACAAGCAGCCAACGAATATCCTAACACCTTAACCCATTTTGAATTCATTTTGTAATAAAACCTCCAAATATTACAAACTTATTACAGTGTTACATTATAAATGGTAGATTTTCATCTGTCAACCTACACAACTCTCCCAATTTTTAACAAAATTTAGTGAAAATTTTTTGTAATAATTATCTCATATTATGCTTGTAAATTCTTAATCACAGAAGATATCGCATTTGCGCCATCACTTGTTGCCGTAACAACCTGTCGAAGAAGCTTCGTTCTGACATCACCTGCTGCATATATCCCAGGTATGCTTGTAACACAATCCTCACCCGCCTTGATATAACCAGACTCATCCATTTCTGGCAAGCCTTCGATTCTAGAAGTATTAGGCGTAGTTCCAATTGCAATGAATACACCATCTACTTCAAGCTGGGGCAACTCACCTGAAACAACATTCTTAAGATTAATACATTTAACACAAGCTTTTCCCTCAATAGAATCAAGTACAGAATCAAATACTATTTCGATATTAGGCGTGTCCTTAACTGCATTTTGTAAAACCACATCACCTCTGAATGCATCTCTTCTATGTATAATGAATACTTTTTCACACGAACGAGCTAGGAATAGAGCATCCTCAAGTGCAACATTTCCACCACCTACTACAGCAACAGTTTTATCTGCAAAAAATGCGCCATCACAGGTTGCACAATATGAAACGCCTAACCCTGATAACTCATCCTCACCTGGGCATCCCAATTTCTTTGCCGATGCACCAGTTGCAATTATTACTGCTTTTGCATAGTAAATTGTCTTCTTAGCAACAATTTCCTTGAGCTCTCCAACATCTTTGATTGAAGAAACTCGCCCCTTTGCAAACTCAACACCAAGGCCTTCCGCATGAGAACGCATAGCCTGAGCAAGCTCAACACCAGAAATATTAGGCATAGCCGGATAATTGTCAATCTCATATGTATTTAGTATCTGTCCTCCACTAAGTGGACTTGAATCAAGAACGAGTGTTGAAAGTCCCGCTCTAACTCCATAAATACCAGCAGCAAGCCCCGCAGGACCTGCTCCGATAATTATTACATCATAATTCATAACACGCTGCTCCCAGAAATTATTTTATTGCTACAGCTTCTGCCTCAAGCAAAACGTCCTTAGGAATACGTGCAACCTCGATACAAGATCTAGATGGAAATGGCTCTGGAAAATATTTTGCATACACTTCATTGATTGCAGCAAAATCATCCATATTTTTGATAAAAACAGTAGTCTTAACTACTTTATCCATAGATGTGCCAGCCTCTTCTAAAAGAGCCTTCATACTTTTGAATACGCGATCAGCCTGTGCTGCTGCGCCCTCTGGAATAACACCTGTAGCTGGATCAACAGGAATAATGCCTGATGTAAATACAAAACCATTCACCTCAATTGCCTGTGAATATGGTCCAATAGCTGCAGGCGCATTGTTTGTAGAAATAACTTTTTTCATAATATATATCCTCCTAAAACATAAAAATATGCTTTATCAACTTCCTTGATTTTATCACAAAGCATCATACTTCGCTAGAATGTTAGATACCAAAAAACAATTAGAAAACTTGTCGAATTTTTCCGTTTTCCAATGTAATTTTTCGTTCTTTGTATAAACGACCCACTGCACGTTTGAAGGCGGCTTTGCTCATGCCGGTCTCACGCTTAATTACCTCAGGCGATGCCTTTTCTGTGAATGGCAAAACACCTGCATAGCTTTCAATTATCTCGAGGAGCTTTTGAGCGTCATCAGACATTTGCACATAAGCCTTATCCCTGATTGTGATATCGCATTTGCCATCCTCTTTAATACCAGTAATTCGAACCATCAAAACATCACCAATTCTATACTTTGATGTATCTTCATGTCGCGGAATCATAGCAGAATATTTATCCTCAAGTGCTACAAAGGTTCCAAAATCATGACCAAACTCATATATACGACCTTCGACCTCATCACCCACTGAATATGGAGGATTCTTAGAAAGTAAATCATATATCCCCTTCATAGATGCACATAATCGACTACTTTTATCGATATATACTCTAACAAGAATCTCATCGCCCTCTTCGGGCTTTCTAGTCATCTCTTTAAACGGTAAAAACAAATCTTTTTCTAACCCCCAGTCTAAAAAGGCGCCAACCTTGTTCAACTGGCTGACTCTTAGCAGTCCATACTCCCCCACTGAAAGCTTTGGAAAATTTGTAGTAGCAATCAATCTATCCTGAGAGTCCTTATATACAAACACCTCAAGAAGCTCACCCAGCTTTGAATCTGCTGGAACTTGTTTTTTAGGAAGCAGCACCTTTTCTACTCCATCCGACAAATAAATTCCAAAATCTACCTTCTTTTCAATTTTTAAAATCTGCTTTTCACCTAATTTCATCAATTGTACTCCACTATCGTATAAATTTCTTGTTCCTTGGTTAATAATACCTGATAGCCATTGTCTTTTGGTGCCAACAGCACATCTAATTCATCCTTGAACTGAGCAGGCTTTTTATAATTTATTTTTATTGAATGAACTTCCATATCGGGAATAAATCTACGAGTAACATCTATGTAATACGAATTGTTCATATGGTCATTTGTATCAATGTAAGTCTCTGAAACCATAAACTTACCAACCTGTTTAGCCTCCTCTATAGGAAAAAGCTTACAACCTTCAAATTGAAATTCCATATCTAATGTACTTGTACTATAACCCTCTAATACCTCAGTAGGAATTCTAGCAGGTCTATTTTTTTCAAGATTCATCAGCACCCAAGTAGAATCAGCATAAACAAGCACTTCTTCTTCCATAGAAGAAATCACATAAATTCGATTTCCCATCAGGCCTCTAAAACCATACGGATGCGTACCTATCTTTACTTTCTGACCATACACTGGCATTTTATTTATATGAATTTCATAATTAACCACAAACCAACCCAGATTTTGAGGCGCCAAATATTCAAGTCCGCAGCCCAAATCATCAGAATGAAAACACCCACAGTCCTGAAAATAATTAATCAACGAGAAAAAATCCAGTTTTTGGTCTGCTCCAACCTCACTATAAGAAATTCTATCACAATATGTATACATTCTCTCTCCTTCTAGCACAAGATATAACGTTATATGTTTTAATTTTTCTTATTTTTATAACATTTATGTAACAAAATTAATTTTTTTTAAATTTTTTTTAAAAAAACTATTAAGTTTGTGTCATCTTTCTCGATACTATATGTAGTGGAAGATAATAGTATGGAGATACCAAATGAACGAAATTTCTAATGTAAACAATATGCCTTCATCGGCAAGTATCAAACAAATCTATGTAAACACAAAAGACGGTGGTTCTGTTGTAAGAGTTTCCTTCAATCCTCACAGTTCCATGACTTCAAAAATGTCAGCCGGTGCAAATGGTTCTGGTGTAATGATTAACATCGGTACCAAAAATTTAAACACAAATGCCGACATTTCTCAAGCTATCAATAGTGCTGTATACAGCGCAAGTAACTTTAACGCAAATTCAATGGTTAATGAGGCAACCTCAAACATCATTAAACAATCACACGAAGCCGTTATGGCAGCTTCAACAAATGTTCCTAACGAAGAAGTTTTGGGATTACTCAGCTAAAAATGATATTATTATATTGAAAAAGACCTAAGCAATTGCTTAGGTCTTTTTTAACTGGCCCACAAGGATTCGAACCTTGAAATGACGGAGTCAGAGTCCGTTGCCTTACCATTTGGCGATGGGCCATCATGACGTATCAGCACATCAACGAAAATTATTATATAAGAAATGAATTCATTTCGCAACAACTATTTTTAAAACAATTCCAGTTGCCCTTCAACCAGTGCGTATCGAACCAAATCCTGCCAGTCAATTATCGCCGCTCCTGCTGTTTTATCAGCGATGCTTTTTTCCAATTCAAGCTTTGATTCTTCTGGGACAACAGAACTGATAACTACATTTTCTCCAAATTGTGTATCTAAAATTGAAAGATTTTTTTCACGTAAAAGGTATTCTATTTTGCCATAGCCATTATAATCTGTAGTCACCTCAAATGGATATCCGTATTGCAGATTTAAAACCTTACAATTTGAAAGGCCTTCTTTTACAGCGCCTTGATACGCTCTGACTAATCCACCTGTTCCTAGAAGTACACCACCAAAATATCTTGTGACTACAACAGCACAGTCATGAATATTTTCTTTTAATAAAACATCAAGCATAGGGCGTCCTGCCGTCTGAGCTGGTTCACCATCATCACTGCACCTTGTAATTTCATTGTTTGCACCTATCACAAAAGCAGAACAATTATGTCTGGCATCCCAATATTCCTTTTTCTTGCCGGCAATAAAATCCACTGCCTCCTGTTCTGTTTTTACAGGAATGATTGAAGCAATGAATCGAGACTTTTTTTCTACAATTTCACCTACACCGCCAGCATATATAATTTTATATTCATTATTCTTCATATATTATTACCCATTATATATAGTAATTTCTCTTAACAGTTGGTAACAATTATACAACAAAATCATTTTCCTTAAAATCCTTTATTCCTTATGCATAAATTTCAATTCAAAATCCTGCAAATACCGAGTTTAACATTATTCTGTTTTTTTGGTATAATGTAACATATTTTGGAGGTTAATATGAACTACGGAAAAGAAAATGCAACTAAGCAATCTGCAAAGTTGACATCTAAAAAAAGAAAAAAACGCAAAAATCCTGGATTAATATTAATCCGCTGCACATTAATCTGCGTAATTGCAATTATTATTGCAGGAGGAATTTTTTCATTTTTATATGCAAAATCATTAATTGACAAGCTCCCTGATGTATCAACTATTGATATCTCGCCAACGGGATATATGAGTGTTGTTCTTGATTCAGACGGAAACGAAATCGAAACACTTGCATCTTCAGGTGCTAACCGTACGTATGTCGAATTAAAGGATATTCCAGAGGATTTGCAGCATGCATTTGTTGCCATTGAGGATGAGCGATTTTATGACCACAACGGAATCGACATGCAGGGTATTGTTCGTGCCGCTTTTACAGGTCTTACTAATGGAATGGATTTTTCACAGGGTGCTAGTACAATCACTCAGCAGCTCCTCAAAAACAACTATTTTACAACCTGGACATCTGAGCACACTTTTTCAGATAGTTTAAATCGTAAAATTCAGGAGCAATACCTCGCAGTACAATTGGAAAAAATTGTTAATAAAGATGACATCCTGGAAAACTACCTAAACAGTATAAACTTAGGTCAAAATACTCTCGGTGTTCAAGCTGCTTCAGAGCGATATTTTAACAAATCTGTTTCAGAGCTTTCACTCTCTGAATCAGCTGTTATTGCAGCTATTACACAAAACCCGACCAAATTCAATCCTATCACTCACCCAAAAGATAATGCGACTCGACGAAAAAAGGTTTTGAATAACATGTATAATCAAGGCTTCATCAAAAAAGCTGACTTAGATACAGCGCTTAACGATGATGTATATGACAGAATTCAGGTCGTAAATAATGAAACAAATTCTGTAAGCACCTCGTATTTTGTAGATGCATTAACAGACCAGTTGGCAGAAGATTTACAGGAACGACTTGGATATAATGAATCTGAAGCATATGCTTTACTATATTCTGGCGGACTTACTATTAATTCAACCCAGGATACAAAAATACAAAAAACTGCAGAAAAAGAATTAAGTAACAAAGAGAATTACAAAGGTATTGAGAAATACTCATTTTCATATCGATTGACAGTAAACAAAGCTGATGGTTCTACAGCAAATTATTCTGAAACCACTATGTTAAATTACTATCAATCAAGCAAGCCGGGATACACTCTTGAATTTGACTCAGAGGAAGCAGCCACAGAGGCTATTGAGGAATACAAAAAGACAGTCATGGAACCTGGTGATACAATCGCCGAAGGTGGTGAAAGCATTACCTTTACCTTACAGCCACAAGCAGCAATAACAATTATGGATCAGTCTACTGGTCAGGTTGTAGCTCTTGTCGGTGGACGTGGAGACAAGAAAGCTTCAAAAACTCTTAATAGAGCAACTGGAATCACAAGACAGCCTGGTTCAACCTTTAAAATTGTAGCATGCTTTGCTGCTGCCCTTGATTCCGGTCAAAAAACACTTGCCTCTGTTGAGAATGATCATCCTATGACATATGCAAATGGTCATCCACTTTCAAATTACGATAAAAAATTCAGAGGCTATACAACAATACGAAATGCTATTACAAATTCCATCAATATTGTTACTGTTCAGACTTTAACTGATATTGGAACCAGCCTCGGTTTTCAGTACGCAAAGGATCTTGGTATTTCAACACTTGTAGATGGTGATAATAACCAATCCTTAGCCCTTGGTGGAATAACAAATGGTGTTACAAACCTTGACTTAACAGCAGCTTATGCAACAATTGCTAATCAGGGTTATTACAACAAGCCTGTTTTTTATACAACTGTTGTTGACCACCAGGGAAACATCATTCTAGATAATCGCGAAAATGAAGCCTCACCTGTTCTTAAGGAAACAACTGCATGGCTATTAACAAATGCAATGCAGGACGTTATGACACAGGGTACAGGAAAACCTGCTAATTTTTCTGGTCAGGCTATCGCAGGAAAATCTGGAACAACAACAAAGAATAGAGATGCACTTTTTGCAGGCTACACCCCTTACTATACAGCTGTCGTATGGGGAGGATATGATGACAATACACCTCAGTCCTATACAACATATGCAAAAGTTATTTGGAAGGCTGTAATGAGTCAAATTCACGAAGGCTTGCCATACAAAGACTTTACAAAGCCAAGTGGAATCGTATCAAAGGTAGTATGTAAGAAATCAGGAAAATTAGCCGTTTCTGGAGTATGCGATTGTGATCCTCGAGGAAATATGGCGTATACAGAATATTTTGAAGAAGGCACTGAACCTACAGAGTATTGTGACAGACATTTCAAAGGTACTGTATGTACAGAAAGCCGATGTCTTGCAAATGATACATGCCCATATGCCTTCGGTGTTTGGACTATAGGCGGTACTCCTGGAACCGAAGATGAACCATTTGCCATCAACGAGCAGCTATTTGGAAGCTTCTGTCCTCACCATCCTGGCACACCGATGCCAAACGATACTAGCACAGTCAACTATTCTCCAGTTGTAGATGTACAAAATTCAAAGATTGAAATCACTTCTGAATAAAAGCTAACAAAAAGCCCTAGTGCAATTGCAGTGACCCCAAAACTTGGGAATCAACACAATTGCACCAGGGCTTTTATTATACAAATTTACATACAAACTTATTGCACATCAATCAACAAATGATATTGTAAAGTACCATCCTCAGTTATTAGATGCTTTGTAGCAAACTGAAATAGCAGATAATCTACAAATTCATAGGCTGCCTCTCCCATAGAACAATGACGCTTTTTATTGTACAATTCTGCTTCATACTCGGCTGACAAAAATACTTCAATATGATTATCACTGGCACCAGAAATATCACAAGTAACACTATGAATATCCAAAATATCCTGATACAGCCAAAGAATATGATGAAGCAAAAATCCCATTAAAAAATAATCATTTTCATAGTTCGATTTACAAGAACTATCAAGACGGAATTTGATAGTATTATTTCCGTCGTCATGAATTTTTTTCAAAAAATCAATTTGATAATCAAAGGTGACAGCTTCAGCATCAGAAAATTGATTACGGAAGGTATCAATCAAATTCTTTTCGAAAGTACTAATCATAAGTCCATCCGGACTAATATTTCCATCTATATTTCTAATCGAAATATCCCATAAACTGGTTGCTAGTTTACGGGTATCATTCCACTTAATATCCATTGTATTAAGCACCTTAACAACGGATGCAATCATATCCTTACGTTTCTTTTTTTCTTCAATTTTTTTAACATTATCTTCTATCTCGATATTACTAAGAATTTGACTTGTAATTAATTCATTGAGTAAAGGAACTAAGGTACAATCATAATCAACTGGATAAAATACCACACCATCTACATTGCATTTATTGTAATAAAAATTTATATCTGCTTTGCTGAAATTTACAGTAATTAATATTGTAATAATCTCAGTATTAATCTGCTTAGCCTTTTGAATTAGAGAACCACTATCTATACCTTCTACTTGATAAGTGAGAATCATCACACGATAAGCATGCTTTTTAAGCAAAGAAAGTGCCAAAATGCCAGTAGGGGCATAGTCTACCTCATAGCCTATGCCCCTAACAGAATTCTCAAATTCTATTTTTTCATTTTCAGATGAATTTACAAAGAGAATCCTTTGTTTTTCCATAATTAAACCTCAAAAACCATATCGCCATATGATGGAATTGGCCATACTTCCTTGTCAACCTTTGTCTCAAGTGCATCAACAGGAGCTCTAAGAGCTGCCATTGCAGTAACAACTTCATCTCTATAGAATATTGCCTTCTGCTGAGAATCACCAGCAAAAGCTCTACCCTGTGCAGTCACATCAACAAGCTTTGATAATGCAACATTTGTATCTGATAACAAGTCAGAAACCTCAAGTAACAATTCTCTCTGTGTACTAACATCAGCATCTGGACATGCATCGGTAACTGTTGAAATTGAAAGTGCCAAATCTGTTGTATATCCAATAACTGCTGGAATAATAAGCTTGCTTGTCATTTCAATCATAGTCTTTGCTTCGATATTGATTGCCTTACAATACTGATCATACTCAATCTCAGCACGCGACTCTAACTCAACCCTTGAAAATACATTGAACTTTTCAAACATCTTAACATTGTTTTCAGCAGTAAGTGCAGGTATAGCATCTACAAATGTAACATGATTTGGAAGGCCTCTCTTCTTTGCCTCTGCAACCCATTCTTCAGAGTATCCGTCACCACTATAGATGATTCTCTGATGCTTTACAGCAAGCTTCTTAATCATGTCATTTACAGCCTTGTCAAAATCCTTTGCTTTTTCAAGCTCATCACAAGCATCAGAAATTGCCTCAGCTAAAATTGTATTAAGAACAACATTTGGCTCACCAACTGAATCCTGTGAACCAACCATACGGAATTCAAATTTATTTCCAGTAAATGCAAATGGAGAAGTACGGTTTCTATCTGTTGCATCCTTCTTAAGGTCTGGAAGAGCCTTGACACCTGTATCAAGCTTTCCGCCCTTCTTGGATTTTGTAGCCTTACCTTCTTCGATAACCTGATTAATAACATCCTCAAGCTGTTCGCCTAAGAAGATTGAAATAATAGCAGGAGGTGCCTCAGCAGCACCCAATCTGTGATCATTTCCAATATCAGCAGCAGACTCTCTTAAAATATCTGCATGATTATCAACTGCCTTCATAAGTAATGTTAGGATAAGTAAAAACTGCTTATTGTCATGAGGTGAAGAACCTGGTTCAAATAGATTCATACCATCATCTGTTACAAGCGACCAGTTATTATGCTTTCCTGAACCTGTGAGTCCCTGGAATGGCTTCTCATGAAGCAAGCACTGAAGGCCATGTCTATTCGCAACCTTACGAAGTGTCTCCATGATAATCTGATTATGGTCAACTGCAACATTACACTGAGCATATATTGGTGCAAGCTCATGCTGTGCAGGAGCAGCCTCATTATGCTGTGTCTTTGATGAAACACCAAGCTTCCAAAGCTCGATATTCACATCCTTCATATAGCTCTCAATACGCTCAGGAATCGTACCAAAATAATGATCATCAAGCTCCTGCCCCTTTGGTGGCATT
This sequence comes from Pseudobutyrivibrio sp., assembly GCA_045617805.1. Classification (GTDB taxonomy): domain Bacteria; phylum Bacillota; class Clostridia; order Lachnospirales; family Lachnospiraceae; genus Pseudobutyrivibrio. The sequence continues at coordinate 12,425 of JAZLJM010000077.1, read as the reverse complement.
GCACCAAAAAGAGTACGACCAGTATACATAAGATCCTGGCGCTTTAAGAACATCTCTCTATCAATAATGAAATACTCCTGCTCTGCTCCTACAGAAGGAACAACACGCTTTGAAGTAGTATTTCCGAATAATCTAAGTAATCTAATTGCCTGTTCAGAAATCACTTCCATAGAACGAAGAAGTGGAGTCTTCTGATCAAGTGCCTCACCTGTATATGAGCAAAATGCTGTAGGAATACAAAGAACAGCACCTGCTGCATCCTGTCTTACGAATGCTGGTGAAGTTGGATCCCAGGCAGTATATCCTCTCGCTTCAAAAGTAGAACGAAGTCCACCTGATGGAAATGAAGATGCATCTGGCTCACCCTTAATAAGCTCTTTTCCAGAAAAGCTCATCAAAACCTTACCATTTTCAAGTGGAGCAGATATAAACGAATCATGCTTTTCAGCAGTAACGCCAGTAAGCGGCTGGAACCAGTGTGTATAATGAGTAGCGCCTTTTTCAATTGCCCATTCCTTCATCTCATGTGCAATTACATCAGCAGTCTCAATATCCAATTCCTTTCCTTCTGAAATTGTCTGCTTAAGTTTTTGATAGGTTTTCTTTGGTAAACGAGCCTGCATAACAGAATCATTAAATACATTCTCTCCAAAGATGTCTGCTACGTTCAAATATTCTTCCATGTAAGTTGTAATCCTTTCTTTATAACCACTATAAAGAAATAGACAATCAAGGTAGGACGCCCCACCTTGGATTGTCTATTTATTTCAAGCTGCCACTTATGCGGCATTAAAATACATTAGTTTGCTTTTCCAACAGAACCGAAAAGTTCCATCTTCTCTTTTACAGTAGCCTTGATAGCTTCTGTACCAGGAGCTAAAAGCTTTCTAGGGTCAAATCCCTTACCTTCAAGATCCTTACCAGCCTCAACATACTTACGTGTAGCATCAGCAAATGAAAGCTGGCACTCTGTATTAACATTGATCTTTGAAACGCCAAGTGTAATAGCCTTCTTGATCATATCCGCTGGGATACCTGTACCACCGTGAAGAACGAGTGGCATAGCACCTGTCTTCTGCTGGATAGCATCAAGTGTCTCAAATGAAAGTCCCTGCCAGTTCTCTGGATACTTACCATGAATGTTACCAATACCAGCAGCAAGCATATCTACACCTAGGTCAGCAATTGTCTTGCACTCGTTAGGATCAGCACACTCACCCATACCTACAACACCATCTTCTTCACCACCGATTGAACCAACTTCACACTCGATAGAAAGACCAAGCTGATGAGCAACGTTAACGAGCTCTGTAGACTTAGCAAGATTCTCCTCGAATGGATAGTGAGAACCATCAAACATGATTGATGTAAAACCAGCCTGGATACACTTATAACATCCTTCGTATGTACCGTGATCTAAGTGAAGTGCTACAGGAACTGTAATTCCAAGCTCCTCATCCATAGCCTTAACCATAGCAGCTACAGTCTTGTAACCTGTCATGTACTTACCAGCACCCTCAGAAACACCAAGGATTACAGGTGAGTTTAACTCCTGAGCTGTAAGAAGAATAGCCTTTGTCCACTCAAGGTTGTTAATATTGAACTGACCAACTGCGTAATGGCCTGCTTTTGCTTTCTCAAGCATCTCTTTTGCAGAAACTAACATAATATGTCCTCCATAAAAATAAAACAATTATTAGATAATTCAAAGAGCTTCACCCAAAGCCCTATATCTATCCCAAATTTTAGCATAAGAGAAATTTCTATTCAATAGCAATTTCCAATGCTTTATGTGCATTTCGCACAGATACAACTTGATGATTTCCACCAAATTCACCATCACATGTCCATGGAACTTCTTCCTTTGATGTAATCTTTATTTCACTCGTCTGAAAAGAATAAAGCATCTCAGTATCATTGATTACACCTGTCATATAAGCAAGAATTTCATTGAATTCAATTGGATTCTTAGGTCGCTTAATAAGCATTATCTCAAACAAGCCATCACACAAATCGATATCACCTTGAATAATTCCTTTGAATCCACCTACAGATTTTGAATTTGTAATCATTCCGAAAATAAATTCATCATAGATTACATTTCCTTCGTATTCAATCTGCATCTTGTATGATTTTATATCTCGAAGCTGCTTGGCGCCCTCAATAATATATGCTGCATGTCCTAAAACATTCTTGAGATCCTGTGAAGTAGAATATGATACTTCAGTAAAAAGACCAAACGCAGCAACATAAACAAATGATTCTGAATTGAATAATCCAATATCACATGGAAAAAGCTTATCAGATATACTTATCCTTGCTGCACTAAGCATATCCTTATCAATACCAATAGAATTTCCAAAATCATTTGTACTTCCAGCCGGGATATAACCAATAGGCTTTTTCTCCTCGAGCTGCATCATACCACTGACCACTTCATCAAGTGTACCATCGCCGCCACTACAAATTATTCTATCGTAATTAGCGGTCTCATCTATAGTTTTTTGTATAGCATCACCCTGGCACTGTGTCGTATAAACTGTTACTTCGTACCCTGCTTTTATCATAATATCTAATATGTCAGCAAGATAATTTTTAATTGTACCCTTGCCAGATCTGAGATTTACAATAAATAATATTTTTTTTGCCATACGTCCCTCAAAATTAATTACTTTGTAAGAAATGTTGAAAGTTCACTAATTGCCTTTTCTTCATCATCACCATCAGCGTTTATGACTACCTTGGATCCAGAAGATAACACAAGACTCATCATGCCCATAATACTCTTTGCATTTACTTTTTTCTCATCCATCTCAAAATAAATTGAGCTAGTAAACTGATTAGCTAACTGTACTAAATGAGCGATTGGAGTTGCCTCCATTGAATTAGACATCTGAATTGTTACTTCCTTTTGCATGATGTTCCTCCTAAATAAAAAACAAATTCTACCCGTCACGATAATTATCTGCCAATGCTGATAATTTTTTCAATCTATGATTTACACCAGATTTTCCAAGCGGAGGGTTCATAAGCTCGCCAAGCGCTTGTAATGAAATATCAGGATTATCAAGACGAAGATATGCTATCTGCTGCAAAGCATCCGGCAAGTTAGAAAGTCCAATATGACTATCCAACAACCTGATATCCTCAATCTGTCTAACCGATGCATTCACTGTTTTCTTGATATTTGCTATGTCGCAGTTGTATTTTCGATTCACAGACTCGCGAACCTCTTTTACAACTCGAATATTCTCAATCTTCATTACTGAATGAGAAGCTTCCATAACTCTAAGCACTTCAACAATTTGTGAACCATCCTTTATATATACCACATATTTGCCATTTCTAACAACTATCTTTGCTTCTGCATCAAAGGAATTTATTGCTTCAACTAAAACCTCTGCCAACTCCTTGTAATAAGATACAATCTCTAAATGGTAGCTTTTATTCGGATCAGACACTGAACCAGATACCAAAAAAGCACCTCTGATAAATGATTGCTTGCAAGAAAACTGCCCAATAATCTGCTTTTCAAAAGCAAAATCTTTGCTAATATGAAGTACTTCAAGTAACTTTTTAGTGATTTGCACATCACATTCCGTGACATCAGAGTTTATATTAAGGGTTTTCTTTAGCAAAGTAAAGAATTTTCTTGCCACAAAATCTTCTGTAAAAGTCATATTTAATTGTTGATTTTCACTATATTCTCTCTCTTTTATGCCAAAAGAAATCATCGCAGACAATTCAGCCAACTGCATTTGCTTACTTTTGGGAATACGATTTGAGAGTTCTTCCTTAACTTCTTTTGAAAATGACACTAACTATTTTCCTCTCAAAACATCTTTTCCAATATCTCGATGCTCAATCTTCAAACCATATGTCTCGTCAGATTTCAGTTCATTGAATATCTCATTTGCAAGACAAACCGACCTATGCTTTCCACCAGTGCAGCCAACTGCAATAACCAACTGATTCTTTCCTTCGTTTATATAATTTGGAATCAAAAACTTAATTAAATCAGAAGTCTTTTCTAAAAATATCTGCGCTTCATCATATTTCAAAACGAAATCCTTGATACATTTATCATTACCCGTATGCGGACGAAGCTTTAAATCATAATATGGATTTGGTAAAAATCTAACATCAAACACCAAATCAGCATCCTCTGGAATTCCATATTTAAAACCGAACGAAATAATTGTAACGAAAAGACTTTTATATTCAACATCATCGACAAATATTTTCTCAAGTTCAGCCTTTAATTCCCTTGTCAAAAGATGAGTTGTATCAATTACATAATCCGCCTCATCGCGTAAAAATCCAATTGATTCACGCTCTTTTTTGATTCCAGCAGCAATTCGTTCCTTACCAGAAAGAGGATGATTTCGACGTGTCTCTTTATATCTTTTTATCAAAACATCATTTTCTGCATCAAGGAAAAGAATTGAAAATTTCTTTTTATCCTGATCAAGCTCCTGCAAAATATCAGGCAAAAGCTTCATAGAGTTACCATTTCTAACATCTATTCCAACAACTATTTTTTGTTCAAAAGAACCACTATCTGCTAATTCTACGAAATTTTTAAGTAATTGGATTGGTAAGTTATCTACACAAAAATACCCCATATCTTCAAGTATCTTAAAAGCTGTACTTTTTCCAGCACCAGACATACCTGTTAATATAAGTAGATTCATTACATACTCCTTCCAATAATACGAACCTCGGGTTCTAAATGAACTCCAAAAGTTGAATATACCTTTGCATCCACATCCTGTATCAATGTAACAACATCCTTTGCTGTTGCATTGTCATAATTTATCACAAAACCGCAATGCTTATCAGATACTCTTGCCCCGCCAACCTGATAGCCTTTAAGTCCAGCATCCTCGATTAATTTACCAGCAAAATATCCCTCAGGTCTCTTAAAGGTTGAGCCTGCACTTGGATAATTAAGCGGTTGCTTTGAAATTCGTTTTTCTTTTAGCTCATCCATTGTTTGCTGAATCTGTTCTTTAACACCTTTTTCAAGTACAAAGATTGCAGATAAAACAAGCTCAGATGTTTCCATAAGCTTAGAATGTCTATACGACAATTCCAACTGTTCCACCGTTCTTTTTACAATCTGTAAATCAGACGTCAAAACCGTCACTGACTCAAGAACCAGTCTTATTTCCCCGCCATAAGCACCAGCATTCATATAGACAGCGCCTCCAACAGAGCCTGGGATGCCTGCCGCAAACTCAAGACCTGTAAGAGAATTCTCTAAAGCTGTATTTGCAAGTCTAGACAAAAGTGCACCTGCCTGAGCTGTAATTTTTTCTCCCGAAACATCAATCTGTGCTGCCGCTTTACCAAAAGAAATAACAGCACCCTCAATACCTGCATCAGAAACAAGTAAATTACTGCCATTTCCTATTACAGTGATTTGAACAGTCTCTGACTGTAATCTCGCAATAAGCTCTGGCAATTCGTCAATGGCTGGTTCAATAAAAATATCACACGCACCACCAATTTTGAAGGTCGTATGTTTTGACATAGGCTCATCCAAAAGAAAATTTGATTTTGGAAAGCCTGATTTTAATTCATTAATAATATTTGCATAGAATTCTTTATTACGCATATTTGATAAAAGCCTCGTAACCTAATAATGCTTCGTATAAATCCACCTTTGAAATAATCTCATTAGGAGCATGCATTGATAATACAGCCACACCTGCATCAACCACCTGCATATTATAATTTCCCATGATATAAGCGATTGTTCCACCGCCACCTAAGTCTACCTTGCCAAGTTCGGCAGTCTGATAATAAACATCATCCTTTGACATAATTGCTCTAATCTCACCAAAGAATTCAGCAGAACAGTCATTTGAGCCACTCTTTCCACGAGCACCTGTATACTTGTTAAATACAATACCTCTACCCAAATATGCTGTATTTTTCTTTTCAAAAGAAGCAGCATAGCCAGGGTCAAAGCCAGCAGAAACATCACTGGAAAGCACCTTTGAATTTGTAAGAGCTCTACGCAATTTAATATCTGAGTAATCTCCCAAAAGATTATAAAGCTCCGCAACTGTATTTTCAAAAAATCTTGATTGCATACCTGTTGCGCCAACACTGCCGATTTCCTCTTTGTCTACAACAAGTGCACAGGCAGTTTTATTAGGAGTCGACTTTTGATTTAGTAAAGCCATTACAGATGGATATGCACAAACTCTATCATCATGACCATAGCCCATAATCATACTCTTATCAAAACCGAAATCTCTTGCCTTTCCTGCTGGGACAACCTCGATTTCTGCAGAAAGAAAATCTTCTTCCTCGATATCATATTTATCCTTCAAAAGTTTTAATATATTTTTTGTGACTGCGTCCTTTTCCTTCTCATTTTTCTCATCAAAAAGAGGAATATTTCCGCAAATTACATCTAGATTTTCGCCCTCAACAACCTTGCTGCCCTTTTTATCAAGCTGTTCTGTAGCTAAATGAATCAACAAATCCGAAATACCAAATACAGGATCTTCGTCAGCTTCACCAATATTTACTTCAACAACTGAGCCATCACGTTTTGCAATCACACCGTGAAGAGCAAGTGGAATTGTAACCCACTGATACTTTTTGATACCACCATAATAATGTGTATCTAAAAACGCAATATCAGCATCCTCATACAATGGATTTTGTTTTAAATCCATACGAGGACTATCGATATGAGCTCCCAAAATATTAATTCCATTTTCAAGCGGCTCTTTTCCAATGTAAAAAAGCACAAGCTGCTTTCCTTTATTAGAAAGATATACTTTATCACCAGCCTTTAGCTTAGTGCCATTTTTTATTAATTCAGCCAAATCCTGATAGCCGTTTTTCTTGGCTTCTTCTATAAAAAATGAAGTACATTCCCTCTCTGTCTTGCACTGTGAAATAAATTTACGATACTCCTCTGCAAATGCAAATACTTTTTGTTTATCCTTTTCTGACGAATATTTTCCCCAGGCATTTTTGCGTTCCATAACACTCTCCTAAACTACGAATTTGAGCCCATATTTTCCTGAACTCGGCGATATAATTCCTCGGCTGCATTATAGCCCATCTTTTTCTGACGATGGTTTACTGCTGCTGTCTCACAAATTACAGCGAGGTTACGACCAGGTCTGATTGGAAGCGAATGACAAGTTACATCAATACCTAAGATATTCATATACTCATCCTTCATTCCAAGACGATCGTATTCTTTTTCCTTTTTCCAATCCTCAAGCTTTATTACAAGATCGATTCTCTGCTCGTTCTTTACTGCCTCAACACCATAAAGAGACTTAACATCGATAATTCCAATACCACGAAGCTCAATTAAATACTGTGTGATTGATGGAGCACGTCCATAGAGACGTTCATTGTTTGGACGACGAATCTCAACAACATCATCAGATACAAGACGATGACCACGTCGAATAAGCTCCAAAGCTGCCTCTGATTTACCGATTCCAGATTCACCTGTGATGAGCAAGCCTTCACCATAAACGTCTACAAGTACACCATGAATTGTAGTATATGGAGCAAAATCCATATTCAACGAATAAATAAGTGCTGACATAAACTCTGATGTAGCTCTATCTGTACCAAGCACAGGAACATTAGCTTTTATCGCTTCCTCGATAACAACCTGACTTGGTTCAACCTCTCTACAGAAGATAATACATGGAATCTCGTATGAAAAAAGCTTTGCAAAAGCTGTTCTTTTTTCTTCGTCTGATTTTTTATCCAAGTATGCACACTCTACATGCCCAATTAACTGCACACGATTTGCATCAAAGTGCTCATAAAAGCCATGAAGCTGTAATGCAGGTCTGTTCACATCTGCAATTGTAATCTGAGTTTCTTCGAGATTTAATTCAGGTGTGTAATTTTTCATATTAAATCTATCTACGATAGTCTGTACTGAAACTGCTTTTTGTTGTGCCATAATACTCCTCCGTTTCATCAAATATACTATTTTCTATTGTATCTCATTTTCTTAATTATTCAAAGGGTGTAAGAAATCAAAAACTGCCTGCGCAGCTTCAATTGTCATTGATTCTGTCGCTGCCAAATCCTCCACACTTGCCTTTGACATATTATCTATAGAAATATATTTTTTCATCAACGCCTTACGACGCTTTGGACCAATACCAGGAATGTCATCCAAAAAGCTATGCACCTGCCCCTTTGACCTGAGCGAACGATGAAACTCTATCGCAAATCTATGTGCCTCATCCTGAAGACGTGTTATCAGCAAAAAGCCCTGCGAATGTATATCTATTGGAATTTCAACATCTTTATAATACAATCCACGTGTCCTATGATGGTCATCCTTTACCATACCAGCAACAGGAATATCTAGTCCAAGCTCTGCCAAAACCTGCTGAGCAATATGTACCTGACCTTTACCACCATCCATCATTATGATATCTGGAAATTTTGTAAAGCTGTCTTCAACCATACCACCATTTTCAGAAAGCTCCTCAATTCCATGCTTAAATCTACGTGTCAAAACCTCATGCATCGACGCATAATCATTTGGTCCAACCACTGTCTTAATCTTAAACTTACGGTAATCGCTTCTCTTTGGCTTACCCTTTTCAAAAACAACCATTGAGCCAACAGAATTTACACCTGAAATATTTGAAATATCATAAGCCTCCATACGCGATGCGCCAGGAAGATTAAGCAAATCAGCAATTTCCTTCATTGCACCAATTGTTCGTCCCTCTTCCTTTTTGATTTTTTCTTTATCCTGAACCAAAATCATCTGCGCATTTTTTTGTGCTAACTCTACAAGCTTTTCCTTTGCTCCACGCTTTGGAGTGAGAATCTTAACCTTATGCCCCTTCTTTTCAGAAAGCATTTTTTCAAATAACTCAGCTTTTTCTAATTCATACTGAAGAAAAATCTCTCTTGGAATAAATGGAGTACCCGTATAATAATCATTTACAAAATATTCTATTATATCTTCAACAGAATCATCCACTCGGACATTTAAAAAGAAATGCTCACGTCCAATCAGCTTTCCGCCTCGTACAAAAAATACCTGAACAACTGCATCATCATTTTCTTTTGCAAGCGCAATGATATCTCTGTCCTCACCGTCTAATTGTGTAGCCTTTTGACGACCTGCACACGCTTTTACAGATTCAATCAAATCTCTATATATAGCAGCCTTTTCGAAGTCCATTTCCTCGGATGCCGCATACATCTTCCGCTCCAATTCTTTTAGAGTGTCAAAATATTCACCATTTAAAAAAGCAATGACCTGATTGATTTTTTCAGCATATTCTTCCTTTGAAACATTCCCCTGACATGGACCAAGGCACTGCTTCATATGATAATTCAAGCAAGCTCTCTGTTTGCCAATATTCTGAGGTAGCTTCTGATTACAGGTACGAATCTGATACAGCTTCTGCACCAGCTCCACAGTATCGTGAACAGCGCCTGCTGACGTAAATGGTCCAAAAAACTTACTACCGTTTTTCTTCATTTTACGCGAAAAAAGCACCCTAGGATAATCTTCATTCAGGGTGACTTCGATATATGGATAAGTCTTATCATCACGAAGCATCGTGTTATACTTTGGACGATACTCCTTGATAAGATTGCACTCTAATATCAGCGCCTCAAGCTCCGAATCCGTAACAATAAATTCAAAATAGTCAATATTTGAGACCATCTGCTTTTTCTTCAACCCCTCGTCATGACTTGGCTGAAAATACTGACGAACGCGATGACGCAGAGAAAGTGCTTTTCCAACATATATTATTTCATCATTTTTTCCATGCATTAGATAAACTCCCGGTTGATCCGGGAGTTTACTTAAATCTTCTTCTGTTACCATATCTTATTCTTCAAAAAAATCATTCAAATCCTTTTCTGTATCTACAGGCTTTGCACCAGCAGCTTCAGCATTTGCAGAAGCATCATCATTTTGAAGATTTTCTGCTGCCATCTGTGCCTGAGTTACAAAATCCGGCTTCTTATCAGGATCCTCTTCTGGCTCAGGAATTCCCTTTATTTCACGGAAAATTCTCATGAACTCTTTACCTGTAATTGTCTCATTTTCAAACAAATGCTCTGAAATCTTATCAAGACATTCCATATTTTCTTTAAGGAACTGTGTAGCTTTTTCAAAAGCATCTGTAATTATCTTTAATACTTCACCATCAATCTCAGCAGCAGTACTTTCACCGCAATTCAATGATGCTCTTCCATCAAGATATTGATTTTCAACTGTCGCAAGCCCCATCATACCAAACTTCTCAGACATACCAAATCTTGTAACCATAGCTCTGGCAATCTTTGTAGCCTGCTCAATATCATTTGCAGCACCTGAAGTATAAGTGCCAAACTTAATCTGCTCAGCAGCTCGTCCACCCATATATGTAACAATCTTTGCAATAAGCTCTTCCTTTGTCTCTAAGAACTTCTCCTCTTCTGGGGTCTGAAGAGTATATCCCAAAGCACCCATTGTACGTGGAACAATTGTGATCTTCTGTACTGGCTCGCTCTCCTTCTGAAGTGCTGAAACAAGCGCATGTCCAACCTCATGATAAGAAACAATACGACGTTCCTTCTCACTCATCGCTCTATCCTTTTTCTCCTTGCCACCTACCGCAACAAGCTCAAAAGCATCAAACAAATCCTTCTGATTAACGCACTTACGCTGAGCCTTAACTGCCAAAATTGCAGCCTCATTAATAATATTAGCCAAATCTGATCCAACAAGACCTGCAGATGCAAGCGCCAATGAATCAAGATCAACTGTATCATCCATATTTACATCCTTTGAATGTACCTTCAAAGTATCAAGACGTCCCTTTTGATCAGGTCTGTCAACAATAATACGTCTATCAAAACGACCCGGTCTCAAAAGCGCCTTATCAAGTACCTCAGGTCTATTTGTAGCAGCAAGAACAAGCAATCCCTTATTTGAATCAAAACCATCCATCTCTGCAAGAAGCTGATTCAAGGTCTGCTCACGCTCATCATTTCCACCACCATAATGAGAATCACGGCTCTTACCAATAGCATCAATCTCATCAATAAACACGATACAAGGTGCCACCTTCTGTGCCTCTTTAAACAAATCACGAACTCTTGAAGCGCCAACACCTACAAACATCTCAACAAAATCAGAACCTGTCAGTGAGAAAAATGGAACACCAGCCTCACCAGCAACTGCCTTTGCCAGCAAAGTCTTACCTGTACCTGGAGGTCCCACCAAAAGTGCACCCTTTGGAAGCTTCGCACCAATCTCTGTATACTTCTTCGGATTATGCAAGAAATCAACCATCTCCTGCAAAGACTCCTTAGCTTCATCCTGACCAGCAACATCCTTAAAAAGCACACCAGTCGTCTTTTCCATATTATAAATCTTAGCCGTTGACTTACCGACGCCCATACCCATGCCGCCGCCAACCTTCTTCATCAGAAAGCCAAATACAATCCACAAAATAACAAGTGGAATAACAAACGACAAAATATTATAAACTACAGCCGCAGTCGAATCCTGAATAGTACCATTAATCTCAACATCATGTTCCTTCAAGGTTTCAATCAGCTTATCATCATCAATTATCGCCGTATAGCATGTCACCTGTGATGACTCAGTAGCCTCTGCAAGAATGTTTTTCTCTTCTTCTTTTTTATCATCCTTGAACTTATGCTTTACGCCCTCCTTCAAAGTAATCTCAATCTCTTCTGGCGTAAACTTAACACTCTCAACCTGGTCCTTTTCAACCATGTCAATAAATTCAGAGTACGACACCTCAATATTCGAGCCAGCAGCTCCCTTATAAATCATACTCGTCAAAAATATTGCAATCAAAACCAGCAATCCCAAAATATAAAATGGCTGGCGATTCTTCTTATTCTCTCCGCCCTTATTTTCGTTCATATAAGCCTCCAAACATTGAATTATGTACTTAATAATTTACCATACTTCCCCTAAAAAGTGTCGAATTTAATAATAATTTTATAGTTTTCTTCCCTACTCCTGTTTTTTTATATCTTATATCTCCCTCATCCCCACCCACCAATGCATATTTCCCTACGCACAAAGTTGTGAACTATAATATGCCCTGACTGGTTCTTATCGGTCCATACCCCTGCACTTGCAATTGTAAAATCCGTTAAGAAATCCAGCATAGCAAGTCCCGCAGATACGAGTGTCTTATCCGCGGCTTCGACTAATTTTTAAAAATGTCCTTTTGGGGCGAACAGCTTTGTAGGTTGAGGGGAATTCCCAAATTCTGTGGCTCGTGCCATCCATACTTACATTTTTGCTCATACCGTTCACTAAGAAAATTAGACAAGTCCTTTGCAAGATTTTTCCCACCGTCTGAGAAGTTACATCGTGTGCCTGCTCAGCCTTCCGCTGCCGTCCATGGCAGCGGATG
>JAZLJM010000076.1:0-8303 GCA_045617805.1 Pseudobutyrivibrio sp. | reverse complement strand
AAAAAAGATAAAAGAAAGATATACCTCTTATTCTATCTATCTTATCCTATCCCATCCTTCTTTCGATTCCCCCTTTGGGGGAATCTATTATTTAGCGGTCGAAAATGAGACCAGAAAGGACACATTTATGAAGAAAACAGTTAATTATATTGATTTATGTCGCTATGACAAGGAACTACGTTATGCAGTTGATGTTGAGGTGCTATCCGATGATTTCCTACTAGGTGATAAAGGTGACCAGCTTAGGTTTGCTGTGTCGGAATATGGTTATAACAGACTTCTGACAGATTCACTTAATGAGTTGATTGATGTTAAAGGTTCAACACTTATGGTTGATGCCTTTGATTATCCAGATATTACACCGGAGTCTTTAGAAGAATCATTAAACCAAAAACTTGAAGAGGGAGTTGAACAACTTGAAACATTATTTGATACGAAAGGTGAGCTAAATGAGTAAACTACTACGCTGTGAGCAAGAGACAATCATTAATTTCAACGCAGGTGAAAAAATGGCAACAGTTTACACTGCTGATCCTGCTGTTATAAGAAATCTTGATTCGTTAGTTATTGAGCATCCAAACACATTTAAGTGCATTAAGGTAAATGATATCAGCAAGACCTATGAGATGCCTAAATCATCCGTTACTTATCGCAAGCCAAGGAAGTTAACTAATGAGCAGAGAAAGGCTGCAAAACTGAGGATGAAGGCAATAAATCAGTGGAAAAATTGACCCTTAATTGCTATAATAAAATGGTCATACGACCGACTATGGGTGCAATGACATAAAACAAAATAAAGGAGAGTTGCCGATGAGAGAATTTACAGCGGTAAGCCTATTCTGTGGAGCAGGTGGACTTGATTTAGGATTTGAACAGTCAGGTTTCAGAACATTATGGGCGAATGATTTCGACAAAGATGCTTGTAAAACTCATCAGAGCTGGAGTAAGGCGAAGGTCGTTTGTGGAGATATTTCAAAAGTCGATATAGATGACATTCCAAGTTCTGATATTATTCTGGGAGGTTTTCCTTGCCAGGGTTTTTCTTTGAGTGGTCCAAGAAAGATTGACGATTCAAGAAATGTTTTGTACAAGCACTATGTGAGAATCGTAAAGGAAAAGAAACCAAAGATTTTTGTGGGTGAGAATGTTAAAGGTCTTCTTACAATGGCAGATGGTCAGATTTTTGAGGCCATAAAAGCAGAATTTTCGGAATGTGGTTATGATGTGTATTCGCAGCTTGTGAATGCAAAAGATTTTGGAGTTCCACAAGATCGAGAGAGAGTAATCATTGTTGGTTTTAGAAAAGATTTGAATATTAAGTCTTTTGAAATACCAGTTCCGGTTAATATGCGAATGACTATGCGAGAGGCATTAGCTGGTATGCCAGAACCAACAGAGGATGAGGTATGTAATCAACCATACTCATCAAGATATATGTCGCGAAATAGGAAAAGAGGATGGGATGATGTTTCATACACTATCCCTGCAATGGCAAAACAAGTTACTATTCATCCTAGTTCGCCAGATATGGAGAAGCTTGACAAGGATTTATGGAAGTTTGGAGATACTGGCACTACAAGACGATTTAGTTGGAGAGAGGCAGCCGTTATTCAGACGTTCCCAAGAGATTTGGAATTTTATGGAGATTTGGTAAGTAAATACAAACAAATTGGAAATGCAGTGCCTGTTAAGCTTGCTTCGTATGTTGCAACACATTTATACGCTATTTTATCTGTTAAGGAGAGTGAGCAAACATGGCAAACGGAATCCAAACAGCCAACGGAAAAGCTTTTGAATATGCATGCGTCTTAGGACTGTATAATGAATTATCTGCAATTCAAAAAATAGAAATTGAAGATTCACCACAATTAAAAACAGCATCATCCCTATATGAGTCTATGGATGAAATTATGCAAGCAACTTTAGACAAGGCGGCCATAGCCGCTGTCAGAGTTATTAGAAGACTCGAACCACAGTTGTGGGAGCCAAATGGAAATGAACCATTGTATTTATCGATACAGCCAGATTCAGCAGGAATAGCTGGTGATGTTAGAGATGTTTTATGTTTAAGAAAACAGAATGGTTGGCAGATAGGTTTTTCATGTAAACATAATCACCATGCCGTAAAGCATAGCAGGCTATCAGATACAATTGATTTTGGTAAAGAATGGCTTAATATTCCTTGTTCGTCAGAGTATTTTGACAAGGTTGTTCCTTTGTTCTCTGAACTGCGAAAAATCCGTGATGAGAGCAAAGCGACAGGAACACCAACACTATGGGAAGAAATAGAGAATAAAGCTGATCGATATTACAAGCCAATATTGCAAGCATTCATGGATGAATTAAAAAAGATAGATGCTGAAAATAAAGGTGCAGTTCCTGAGTCACTTATTAGATATCTGTTAGGTCGATATGATTTTTATAAAGTAATTACGGACGATCGAAATAGAACTACAAGAGTTGAAGCAATCAATATAGCTGGTACATTAAATGCTAATTCAGGTAAGGAAAAGGCAATTACGAAAGTCCCGGTTTTGAAAATGCCATCTCAGTTTTATCACATTGATTTTAAAAACGATTCTGATAATACGATAGAGGTTGTATGTGACGAAGGTTGGCAGATTTCCATGAGAATTCATAATGCTAGTTCAAGAGTCGAGCCATCATTAAAATTTGATGTACAACTTGTTTCATTCCCATCGTCATTGTTTACACAAACTGAGCCATGGGATATGGACGAAAATTATATAAAGCGTATAACAAAGTATGCTGAGTTAATTTTTAAGAATAAATAAATATTGTAGAGTTATATTTTATGCACATATGAGGTAACAAGTAATCTGAACAGAATGCTTGTTACCTTTTTTGTTGCAGTAAATAACGTGAGAAAAGGAGAATAAAATGATTCAGAACACAGAAAAATCGAAAGAAATATTAAAGGCGGAGCAGGCTGTTGCTCAGGCTAAAGCAAGGCTTGATGAAGCAAAGAGAAAGGAGTCTCAGAAAAAGAGAGAATCCGAGAACAGACACAAGTATATGATAGGTGGTATTGTTCACCGATACTTCCCAGAGTGCTATGACTTTGATGAGCAGGAACTTAATCGCATTCTTGCAGCTGCTATCAAATCAGATCAGTGCCAGAGAATCATAGAAATTGTAAAAAGGGAAAGTGCCGGAAATGGCAAAAATGAAGAGTCAATTATTGAAAGTGAGGCAAGTGAAAATGAATAGTAATCGAAGTGCCGACCAGAGCAAGACCATTCACCGAGTTTTTCTCGGTGCGCACAGATATACCACCAGAGGCGGTATGTGCGTCCTTCGGAGGCCATTGCATGGAGCAGGATGCTTACCTTCGGTAATCATAAGGGGAAATAATCTTTCCCCTTCGCTTCGCTACCTTTTTATGTACTTTGTGTCTGCTGAAACTCTAAAGGGCAGAGCTTCCCCAGCCACAAAGTCTTATAGGCTTATCTATCAGAAAGGCAGGTGGCTCTATGGCTGTTAAAAGTCTCAGCACCAGAGCGCAGATATGCGGAAGAAGTGCAAAGTGTCATGGCGGTCATTCAGCTGTTGAGCAGTCATCATATATCAGCCGTACAACAATTTACTCTGAATATGATGGGCAGACCTATTATCCCAAGTACAGTGAGGACTTAGTTCATACAGAGGTCATGCTACCAGAGAACGCACCGGCTGAGTATTCAGATCCCGCTGTTCTTTGGAATTCTGTCGAGATGGCAGAGCAGAATAATTCGAGGGCGCAGCTTGCTAGGACTTATCGAGTGGAGCTTCCCAACGAATGGAGCTATGAGCTTGCTATTGAGGTTATGCGAGATTATATCGAAAGAAATTTTGTGTGTAAGGGAATGTGTGCTCAGTTTGCTATCCACGATTCAGAAAACAAGGAAACAGGACAGAGAAATCTGCATTGCCATATTCTGCTTACTATGAGAGGAATTGATGAGCAGGGACAATGGATGCCGAAACAGAAAAAGGTTTATCTGACAGATGAGCAGGGAGAACGCATTCCGCTCATTGATAAAAAGACCGGTCAGCAAAAGGTTGATAAGCAAAATCGTAAACAATGGAAGTGCAAGACCGTTGATACTAATGATTGGAACAATCGTGAGAATGCCAAGATATGGCGCAGAGATTTAGCTGACACTATCAATGCCGTGAATCAACGCATTGGCGAAACAGAGAACTTCTGGGAGCATAGGTCATTCAAGGAGCAGGGTTTGGATATCGAACCACAGATTCATCTGGGGGAAAAGGCAAGTGCAATGGAGCGTGCCGGCATCCATACTATCAGAGGTGATATTAACCGCAGAATACTTGCTAATAATGCTGTTATTGAGCAGGCTAGAGCGACCTATATTCATGCCAAGAATGCTCTTGATGCTATTAAGGAAAAATCACAGACAGTTATCCAATCAGTTAAGAATGAAATTCTTGATATGATTCGAGAGGTGGCAAAGCGCAGAGCAGATAGATTAGCATTTCCGGTTATGAAGGGAAAGTATCTAAGGCTTATAAGTAATCGTTCCAAGCTACAAAGTAGAGAATATATGGAAGGTTTTGTTCAGAAGTTTGGACTAACAACCTTCGAGGAATTGAAAAAGCTTAAGGCAGAGAATGAGGTCAAGTTTGATATTTTATCGGCTGACAGAATGAAGCAGGCTGAAAGAATAGATTATCTTGAGAGATTGCTTGCGGAATACAAGGATTATGAGCCATATAAGCAGATAAATGATGAGAGATGGAAGCTTAAAGGATTTGCCCGTAAACAGTTTGAGAAGAAGCACGCACTTGATATTGCATATTACGATACTTATCGTGAAAGACTCAAGGGCATGATTACTGAGTCAGATAAGAAGATTATACCTAAAGCATGGCAGAGAGAACTTGATTCCCTGCTACCAAAATATGAGGCAGGAAAAGAGTCTTATGCAATTGTAGTTTCAACACTTGCGACTATTGAAGTGCTTGAATATAACAAGACAGATCTTGATCGAATGCTTGAGAACGAGCGTAAGGAGAACATGCTTCTCAGAAAGCAGGAATGGGGAGCAATATAAAACCAAATTGTGGTCAAATTGTCTGAAAATAACACATGTTCAAATTGACATTATTCCGTGAAAGGAATAAGATAAAAATGTTAGATCTATAGTTTGAGGGATAATCAATGATAGAAGGTTATAAATCTGTTGCGGAAACTGCAAAAGAATGGAATTTATCTACTAGAAGAGTAAGAACTATGTGCGCTAATGGACAGATAATTGGAGCCGCAAAACTTGGGCGTGAGTGGGCGATACCATCAGATGCTGAGAAACCAACGGATGGCCGTATTACTACGGGTGAATACAAAAATTGGCGAAAGTTGGAGGGTAATTGATTATGGCTACATGTCCGGATTGTGGCAAAAAAGTTTTATTTGCTACCAAATTCTGTCCGAGTTGTGGAAGTGCAATGGATGGAGCTAGTGGGGAGCATTCATCACGAAAGCAGGTGTTTGAGGGCAAGGTTCATAAATGTCCGAGTTGTGGTGAAGTGTTAAACGCATTTGAGATGGTTTGTCCATCTTGTGGATATGAACTTCGTGATACAAAGGGTTCTAGTGCGGTAAAAGAGTTAGCTGCAAAGCTTGAAAAAATACAATCAAAAGATAATGCTGTTTTCTCAGGAGTATCAAGGCTTTTTAACGGTGGCGACTTATCTAAATCAGAGGAACAGCGAATCAATTTAATCAGAAACTTTGTAATTCCAAACAACAAAGAGGATATCATAGAGTTTATGATTATGGCTGTTGCAAATATCAATGCATCTGCATTCAATACTTTGAATTCAAATAACATGAGCAATGCTCAAAAGAAATCTGAGAAAGCTATTTCAGAAGCTTGGATTGCAAAGTTTGAACAAGCATCTCAGAAGGCTAAATTATCATTTCCTAATGACCCAGCTGTATTAAATGCTGAGAGTGCATTTCAGATGAAAATGAAAGAAGTGTCAAAAGAGAAAAGTAAGTGGATGATGTTAATGCTTGGAATGGTTGGATTTTTAGTGTTAATGTTCATTCTGCTAGCATTTATGTAAAAGGAGACTTTGGTATGGCATTATTTAGTAAAACACCAATGGGTGGCGGAGTAGCTGACGTTATCCGATGCGATGAACAAGATTATTTGATTTGGAAGTGGCATCCACAAGGAACAGAAACTGGTAAAAACAGAAAAGAGAATGCTATTAGATTTGGCTCTTCGTTAAGAGTAAAAGAAGGCTCAGTTGCTGTTTTTGTTTATTCAAAAGAAGATGGAACTGTGCAGGATTATATTGAAGGTCCTTTTGATGAGGTTTTGGAAACTAAGAACTTGCCTATTATCTCTAGCATCATTGGTCTTGGATATGAAGGGGGAACACCTTTCCAAGCAGAGGTATATTTCATAAACCTTGCTCGAATAATTCAGATTAAGTTTGCTGTTCCATATTTTGATGTGTGTGATCCTAGATTCCTTGATTATGCAGTTCCAACAGCTGTCAGAGGTACAATGAGTTTCTCTATCACAGATTATATGGAGTTTATTAAGCTTCACCGATTGGATAATTTTGGAATTGAGGACTTTGAGAAGCAAGTGAAGGATGCAATTGTTCGCTATGTAAAGGGTATTGTTGCTAATGCGCCTGCTGACAGTGATATTCCGGTTATTCAGATTGAAAGAAAAATTGAAGAAATCAATGATTTAGTTGCAGCTAAAATTAAGCCAAGAATGGCTGAAGAATTTGGTGTAACAGTATCATCTGTAGATATATCTGATATTGATGTTGATAAGACGAGCGATGGATATCGTCAGCTTAAGGAAGTTACACAAGACATCACAACAAAGAATATTAAAGCTGAGCAGAAAATTGGAGTATTTGAAAGAGCTGCGGGTGCTTTTGTTGATATCAAGGAAGATCAGTATGCGAGACATAAGAAAACTAAGGAGTCTAGTTCTCTTACAAAGGTATTAGCATCAGCTGTAGGTGATAAGCTTAGCGGAATTGGAAAGAAGAATTCTGGTGCTACACCACCTCCAATCCCTACTGTTGCATATCATGTAGCTTCAAATGGTCAGCCTACCGGCCCTTTTGATTTGCAGACATTAGCGAAGATGAAGAGTGAGGGTACCTTTAATAAGGATAGCCTTGTTTGGAAGGAAGGAATGGCTGAGTGGGTAAAGGCGGAAGCTGTTGAGGATCTACAGTCATTATTCCCTAAGATGCCACCAATACCTAGCAACTAGTAACTAAATAACAGACCATCAAGGTGGAATGCGAAATGAGAAATCATATTGCATCCACCTTTTTTTATTACAAATTTTAGGAGGAATTGAATGAGAAACAGAGTTAAAGAAAAAGAAATACCGGCTGCACTACTCAATATTTATGAGTTCTGCGACTATTTATCAATTGGTGAAACAAAGGCAAGAGAGCTATTACATGATCCAGGTAATGGCTTTACTGTGCGCATAGGTAATAGACTTTATGCGCATAAGGGCAGCGTTGATAAATGGTTACTAAAACAGTTGGTAGCGTGAAAATAGATAATAAAATGAAATAATCATAGCAACTAAATAATACACGTGATAAACTTATGGAGATGAACAATACTGTTCTTTTCCATAAGTTTTTTTCGTTATAGGAGGAAGAAACATAATGGGAAAATCAATTAAAGGAAAAGAACTGGGAAGTGCAATTTATCAAAGACCAAATGGCACATATGAGGCAAGATACATTGATCGATTTGGTAAGCAGAGAAGCGTATATGCTAAAACTCTTGCGGAGGTAGGAAAGAAACAGCGTCAGAAGATTTACGAGAACGAGAAACAAATTAATATAGTTGATGAGAAAATAACTCTTGATGAGTGGTATGAGAAATGGATTAACGTATGCAAGAAGCATTGCCGTTCTACCACAAAGAGGACCTATGAGATTCAGTACAATAGGCTAAGGGAAAGCTTGGGCTGGAGGAAACTTACAAGCTTAAATCTTGTTGTATTGCAGGATGCTTTTAATGAGCTTGGCTCTGACAAGTCAAGAAGTGACTGTAAGGCATTACTTATAGATATCCTTAATCGTGCAGTGGAAGCAGACTTGTTGATTAAGAATCCTGCACTTGGAATTAATCCTATTGTTGATGGAAAGGCTAAGTCAGAAAAGCGTATACTCTCACGCGAGGAAATGGATATTCTGCTTGAAAATTCAAAAGGTGGAATGATGTATCCTATCTTTGTTGTGGGGCTTGGAACTGGAATGAGACTGGGTGAGAT
>JAZLJM010000075.1:0-6585 GCA_045617805.1 Pseudobutyrivibrio sp. | reverse complement strand
TCTGGTTTGTTTCTATTTTCTTTGACATATATACCTCATTTCTACTGCGGATAAGAGGCAATATGTAGAATACACGCTTTTATACCGGAGTGTAAGACTAAATTCAACCAGAAGTGGAATTTACTTTTTTATTTAACAAATCCTAATATTTTTTCTCATAAAGCTTTACAAAAAATACTTTATATGCTAAATTTACGTCACGCTTTTAAGCGAGACATTTTTAGAAATTCTGGAATTCTAAAGATATTTCAATTACCTAATCCCAATTAAAAAATGAAAATAATTGAATTTACTGATAAAGAGGTTCTATTTATCTGGTGTTTTTTTGTTGTGTTTTTCGCAATACTAAAACTAACTAAGAAGCTTAAAATAATACATAAAGCAAAAGAAATAAATGTATTTCGACGAAGCCTTTTGCAAATGCTTAAAAAGAATGTGAATGTCAAAACTCGCCCAGTAGCAGGGGTAGCAACCACACCTCACGCCGATGCGACACAGGAAACAATTTATGAATATTGCGCTCCAAATGAGAGGCTACAGTTTTTGATTGCGCAATTGCCTTATAAAAGCAGACTAAAGAAAAAGCTGACTAAAATAGTAAGAAATTCGCTCACCCCTGCGCAGGCAATAGAAAAAATAGAAAGCTATTTCAAAAATTGGCAGATTGAGTTTTTGAATCAATTTTTATTTTTAAAAAATGCTCAATTTGAAGAAGAAACGCTGTCACTTATTGCTAAAACCTGCTCTATAGAAGATAAGCAAAAGCAAAATATAACCTGTTTTTATAAGCATAAAAAAATCCAAACGATTATTGTATCAATCATTTCAGGTATCACACTACTAGTAATATACCATTTTAATCACAGCAGCATTGCAAGAATATGCTTTATTATTAATGCTTTTCTAGGAACAATTGTCTTTGAATACTTTAATTTCAAGGATGTATCGTACAAATGCGATAAAGGTTTTGCAAGAAATCTTGCAACCGCTAGTTGGGCAATAGTTTATATGTGTCTTATGTCAGACAATTATGCAAAGGATATCCTTATAAGCTCTTACTCAAACATTTCAAACATATGTCAGATAAAAATATGTAAACTACTCAACAGCATTGAAAATTCAGAACACTTTGACACTTGTACCCGGGTAATTAAACAGAATTTTAGTTTGACCAGCGAAAGAAATTTTGTAAATACAATAATAAAAAATCTGGAAACGAAAGGCTACAAACTTAAAGCTCAACTAGAGTATTACGCATGGGAAATGCTATCCGAAATTGAGGAAAATCAGCTTGCCAAGGACAAAGAAAAAGCCCAGGATCAGACAGTATGGCTTATAAAATGCCATAAGCTTATCTGTAGCCTGGGAATCATGTGCAATATTATATATTTGATTGTGCATTATCTTGCACAAGGTGCTTTGGTAATTTGATGTGAAGCTTTTCAATACGACGACCATTTGTTGCATCAACACGAATAATTACACCATCTGATGATACATAGGTCTCACCTGTATTTGGAAAATGGTCAAATACACCCGTCATATAACCAGCAATAGTGTCGTAATCATCACTTTTGAAACCAAGCGGAAGGATTGTGCACAAATCCTCTAAATTCATAGAACCGACAACTTCATACTCACGAGCACTAATTTTTATCAGAGGATCTTCCTCGTTTTGATCGTATTCATCACGAATTTCACCTACGATTTCTTCGAGAAGATCCTCTAGTGTAATCATACCTGAAAGTGAGCCATACTCATCAAGTACAATGGAAAGTGCAATAGATTCAGCACGCATTTCATCAAAAAGATCAGATACGTTTTTCATTTCATATGTAAAATATGCTTCACGAATATATTTTTCGATTGAAAAATCAGCCGTATCTGAAACAAGCACAAAATCCTTCATATTGATAAGGCCAACAACCTCATCAGTTCCAGGCTTGCAAACCGGAATTCTGGTATACATATTTTCTTTATATACCTTTAATAATTCTTCATAAGAAATATCAGAATCCACCATTGTCATATCGATACGTGGAATCATAACTTCTTTGGCAGTTGCATCCGTAAAATCAAAAACCTTGTAAATCATCTCTCGCTCATCATCTTCGATTTCACCCTTTTGCGAGCTGACATTTACCATCGTTTTAATCTCTTCCTCAGTAGGCGCCGCATCCTCTAAATCAGGGTCAAGGCCAAAGATTCGGATGCATATTCCAGCTAAAACATTTATTATCACGATAACTGGAGTAAGTATCCACATAATAAAATCAATAATCGGCGCAAAACGCATGCTTATTTTCAAAGCATCGATAGTTGCAATTGATTTTGGAGTAATCTCACCAAAAATCAAAATAAGTACTGTTAATATACCCGTCGCAATTCCTGCCCCCACGCTACCAAAAATATCAATTGCAAGCGTCGTTGCCAGAGAAGATGCTGACAAATTAACAATATTATTTCCAATCAAAATAGCTGAAAGCATTTTCTTAGGTCTATTGATTACCTTTAAAACCCTTTTTGCTTTTTGATTACCATCCTCTTCAACCATGCTAAGAAGCTTTATTTTATTAACTGTCGTAAGCGCTGTTTCCGCCGAAGAAAAAAACGCAGATAGAGAAAGCAGAATTACTAATACAATTAATTTACTTAATATATGAACATCCAAAATTATACCCCTAAAAAACTATACTAATCCCTTTTCTATATTAATGAGTCTTTGGCTCATCATAGGTTACGCCAAATGTATCAACTGTAACCTTTTTCATAACCACATCCTCAAGTGGTCTGTCAGAATAGTCTGTTGGCATCTGAGCAATCTTATCAACGATATCCAAGCCTTCGATAACCTTTCCAAATGCAGCATAGTCGCCATCGAGATGTGGACTTGTCTTGTGCATAATAAAGAACTGGCTGCCTGCTGAGTTTGGCATCATAGTTCTTGCCATAGAAAGTACACCAGGCTCATGCTTTAAATCATTTTTGAAACCGTTGCTTGAAAACTCACCATCAATAGAATAACCAGGGCCACCCATACCTGTTCCGTCCGGGTCACCGCCCTGAAGCATAAAGCCATTTATTACACGATGAAAAATTACTCCATCGTAAAAATTATGATTGATTAAGCTAATAAAATTATTAACAGTATTTGGTGCGATTTCAGGATAAAGCTCAGCTTTCATGATATCGCCATTTTCCATTTCAATAGTAACGATTGGGTTCTTTGCCATAATTCCTCCTCAAAACACACTACTAAAGGATTAATATTCTAATGCCTCAACCTTTTCGATGATATCCTTAGCAGCAGCTAAATAAATATTGTCAACCTCATAAATTTTACCATTATCGGCCGCATTTGCAAACTTTGTATCTATTGGCATCTTTCCAAGCACAGGAATATTCAATTCACCAGCAGCCTCGTCTACATGACTCTCGCCAAAAACACTGATATGCTTTCCACAATCAGGGCACTCAAGATATGAATAATTCTCCACAACTCCGACAATAGGAATGTGTAAGGTCTGTGCCATATTGTAAACCTTTTTTACGATCATCTTAACCAAATCCTGTGGACTGGTTACTATGACAATACCCTCAACTGGCATTGACTGAAAACAAGTAAGTGGAACATCGCCAGTTCCAGGTGGCATATCAACAAAAAGATAATCAATATCACCCCACTGAACATCTGTCCAGAAAAACTTAACATTACCTGCGATAGCAGGTCCTCTTAAAATTGCTGGTGACTCTTCATCCTCTAAAAGAAGATTTGCAGACATAATCTTTGTACCATCCTCTGCAACTACAGGAAATGGTCCATTTTCATCTCCAGTAACAGGTCCCTTAACACCAAACATCTTTGGAATAGATGGTCCTGTAATATCTGCGTCAAGAATACCTACTTTATATCCAGCCTTTGTCATAATACCTGCCAATGTGGATGTAACCATTGATTTACCAACTCCACCTTTGCCCGATACAACTCCGATCACATGCTTTATATGTGAATTCTTATTAGGTTGTTCAATCATCGATGTATTTCTCACATCAGGATTTGCTGCATGTGGACAACCCTTACATGACTCCTTTGAGCAAGTAGCTGCTCCTTGGCATGTTGAATTTTCAGCCATTTTACTGCCTCCTAATAGTTTTATTATGTATAGTTGAAATTAAAAACAACTATTTCTTTCGCTTATCCACATTATCCACAATTGTTAACAACAATATTGCGAATAACTCTGTGAATTATTTCCACTGACAACTACTATACCATAAATACGCCATTTCTGGCAATTTTCGTATTGTGGATTAGTGTTATTATCTGTGGATAACTCTAAAATATCTTCTGAACCTTACGATCATAAGTAACTATTCCATTTTGTTCATCCTCAACATCACTAAGCTGAGTAAAAACTGTTGCACATAAGCCTTGAGGTATCAAGTCTTCTATTACAGCCTGTTCTCTATCGTATTCCTTTTGAAGTAGTTCGAGTGAATTAAAAACCTTATAACCATAAACTGATTCTTTACAAGCATGATCTGCAATCTTCATCGAATATCCACCATATTCAGAAATAGCATATGGCAGCTTTGTATTTTTTACATTAAGCTCTGCAAAATATACATGCTCAGAAAAAATATCTCCACAGCCCTCATGGAACCATCCAGAACC
Organism: Pseudobutyrivibrio sp.; assembly: GCA_045617805.1. GTDB lineage: Bacteria > Bacillota > Clostridia > Lachnospirales > Lachnospiraceae > Pseudobutyrivibrio. Next base: position 1,910 of record JAZLJM010000075.1, on the reverse strand, counting down.
TGCGTCAACTAATCTGGTAGAATCACAAGACCTAAGATGCTTTAAACACTTTTCACTATCAAACTGTCCCCAGCCCTCATTGAACATAACCCACGCTGAAATTGATGGCACATTCACTAGTTGATTCACGATTTCACTACACTCGCGAAACCAGATTTCCTTTGACTTTTGGGACTTTCTACCAGTAAATTCCATAAACAGCTTATTCTTTGTCTTCACATTGCCAAACGGTCTGCATATAGTTGGAATATTGCAAATCATATTCATATTGTACTTTGTTCCGCCATTTACAATATCCTGCCAAACCACAAGCCCAAGCCTGTCACAGTGATAATACCATCGCATCGGTTCAACCTTACAATGCTTTCGTACCATATTATAGCCAAGACTCTTTATAAGTTCCAAATCATAAATCATTGCCGCTTCACTTGGAGGTGTCATCAGACTTTCCGGATAATATCCCTGGTCTAAAATCCCCTTCAAAAAGACCGGTTTATGATTTATACAAAGACGTTCAATTCCTTTTTCATCACGTTGCTTGTCGAATAATCTCATCGCAAAATAAGTAGTAAACTTATCCTTACCATATTCGATATTTAGATAATACAAATTAGGTTCTTCAGGCGACCACAATTTATATTTTTTCAAACCGATTTTTACTGTTAATTCATTTTTCTTTAATGAAACTATTTCATATTCACTTATCAAATCCGAATCAGAGGCTACAATATTAAGCTTCCCTTTTAGCTTTGAAACCTTTAGCTTCATTGTCACCAAATCATGGTCGATATCAGGCAAAGTCCTAATATCCATCACATAAGCATCTGGTACACATTCCATCCAAACAGTCTGCCAAATACCACTCTGCGCATGATACCACATCCCCCCAGGACTTAGCTCCTGCTTACCCCTGGCATATCCGAGTTTATCTGTAAAATCCTTTACAACAACCTTTATTTCATTGATTCCTTCAAAAACAAAATCTGTAATATCTACAGAAAATGAAGTATAACCGCCCTCATGTATAATCACGCGTCTTCCATTTACCAAGACCTGTGCAATCTGGTCCACAGCGCCAAAATGTAATATAAGACGCTTGCCTCTTTTAATCTTGTCTAATTCAATCGTCCTCTTATACTCTAAAATCTCCTCAGGCAGCAGCGTATGCTTTTTTACCCCTGACAAATCACACTCTGGAGAAAAAGGCACAACAATCTGCCCCTCCTGAATTACATCATGCCTCTCACCTAAAATCCTATAATTCCACTCACCATTAAGATTGGTATAATCTCGTCTCTGCAGCATAGGACGTGGATACTCCTTAAGCCCTGTATACTTAAAATCAGTAGACAACGCATATGACTTTCCCTTTATTTTAGATGCACGTAATGCCGAAAGCATATTTATAACGTTCATACAACCCCCATACACTCACATAACAATTTTTCTCAAGCAAACAATTCATATTTTACGCCAAAATTTGTACTATCGCCTTTAAAAAATATTATACTTTTGAAACATAAAATTTCCAACAATATTCACTAGCCAATTTCAACTTATTCCTCTTCTCTTCATCGCTCACCACCTGTTTTCTGCGACACAATATTTTTTGATGTAATATGCTAGGCTTGTTCTTATCTCTCCATACCCCTGCACTTGCAATTGTAAAATCCGTTAAGAAATCCAGCATAGCAAGTCCCGCAGCTATGAGTGTCTTATCCGCGGCTTCGACTAATTTTTAAAAATGTCCTTTTGGGGCGAACAGCTTCGTAGGTTGTGGGGAATTCCCAAATCCTGTGGCTCGTGCCATCCATACTTACATTTTTGCTCATACCGTTCACTAAGAAAATTAGACAAGTCCTTTGCAAGATTTTTCCCACCGTCTGAGAAGTTACATCGTGTGCCTGCTC
>JAZLJM010000074.1:0-2288 GCA_045617805.1 Pseudobutyrivibrio sp. | reverse complement strand
TCCTATTACTGTTAATAATGCCATATCTTTGTCCTCCTTAATTTTTCTTTTGGGTTTATTGGTTTATTCGTTTTGGTTTATGATCTTACGATTTCTTAAAATAAATGTGCTCCACCATATCCTACGACGAACATAATGATTAATGCGATTGTTCCTGGTTCCATACCTTGTTCCTCCTTTCTTAAATTTGATTTATTTTAGATGATTTTCTATTAAAGCACCTTAATTGCAACTACAATTCCTGCAAATACTGAAAATCCTCCTGCAACTATTCCTATTACTGTTAATAATGCCATATCTTTGTCCTCCTTAATTTTTTATATAATCTCTCGGAATCTCTAAGCACTATTCTATAAGGCTTTCAGATTCCATTTTTTATAAAATCCCCCACTTTTTTATCAAAAACACTTGACAACTGCCGCAAAAAATGCGGCGCTTCGCGCCTATTGATTAATAAGAAACCGTCCGCGCGGCGGTCAAATATTTTCAGTGTGGAGGCGATTTTTATGTTACCTGTTAACTGTGGCAGTCATACCGACTACCAAAACTTTGTTGTTGCTAATCTTCGTAAATATTATCCTAATCCTGATGCTCTTGCTAAATCTACATGGGATATCATTGAACGTTTTTGGAATCTTGATTTATCCGAAACCGATACTTTATTAGCTTCTAAATATTCCAAGTTTGGTCCTGCTCCAAGAACTCCTTCTTGTATGCAACGTTCCTATCTTTTATCTATCGATTTTAAAGTTACTTCCTTAACCGAATGGGCTGCTCAGCTTAAAATTAATCCGCTTTATGCCATCCTTAGTGGTTTTGATGTAGGCAATACTCCTGGTGTTGGTACTTTTTATGATTTCATCAATCGTTGTCTTTGGGACTCCGATGATAATCATATGTCCTCTCATATACATCCATTAAAAACCAAAGTTAAAAAGCCCAAATCAAAAGGCACTAAAGCTGATTCTGTAGAAAAAGTTACCGTTGCTGAGCTTCTACCTGAATTAGAAAATACTACTTTTCAACTGGATAATCATCCTTATGCTTCTCTTTTCAATATTTACAAAAAAGAGTTTCTTGATGTTTCCGTAGACAAAGGACTTATTCACTCTGATTCACTGGCGCTTGCAGGTGATGGCACTCCTGTTGTTACTTCTCATCGCGAGCGCAAACGCCGTATATGCGACTGTAAAGAAAAGGGCATCACTGACTGCAAATGTGATCGCTATTTTTCTCAACCTGATTGCGATATCGGATGGGATTCTTCTCGTGACTGTTATTATCACGGTTATGATTTGTACATGCTTGTAGATTCACAAAGTGATTTGCCTGTATTTCCTCATTATTCCTGCGCTTCCAAGCATGATTCCCATGGCTTTTTACATGCTTTTTTCAGAATGAAATCTTTTCTTCCTGATTTCAAAGTCTCAAAAGTGCTATTGGATTCTGCTCATGATGCCATGCCTTATTATCAATATTTCAAGCGAGAAAATATCACACCATTCATTGACCTTAATGACAAAGGTGGTCGACCAACTGTCTATAAAAATGACTTTACAATTGACAAAGATGGAGTTCCTATCTGCCATTGTGGCTTTCGTATGCATCGTGATGGAGTTGAGACTGCTAAGGGACGTATGAAATTCAAATGCCCGAAAATTTCCAAAAAAACCGGATGTATTTCCTGTACTTGCGAAACTCCCTGCTCTGACGCAAAATATGGGCGTACTGTCCATTTGGTTATGAATGACAACCCAAGACTGTTTAATAACCCACCCAGAAGCAGTAAGAAATGGAAAATGGAATACAATGCAAGAACATCTGCGGAACGTTCTAATAAACGTGAGAAATTAGATTTCAAACTAGAAGACGGCAGACACCGCTCTACTAAGATGTGGTATTGCCGCCTCTATCACATCCTGATGCTACAGCATCTGGATGCATGGGATTTGCCATCTGAATCGCCCCTTCGAAAGATGATTTTGGATGTAGCATAATCTTACATACTATAATACCATTTTTTTGAAGCATAGTGAAAGCTATGTTTATTTCTCATGCAATTTTTTTGTTCCGCTGATAATATTTACTTTTCAAAGTACTTGCCAGAGTTTAGCTGGCATGAACTACTCAAGATTCCGAGAGTTCATTGAATTTTTGTGATACCCTAAAGAAGAAAGGAACTTCCTTCTTTAAGGCATCACCTTAAGACAAGTTAAATTGTATTGTGAGAATTAATTTTTATGCAAGTGTTTTTACTATTTTTCTTGTCTTTTTTTTAATAATTTATG
>JAZLJM010000073.1:0-15345 GCA_045617805.1 Pseudobutyrivibrio sp. | reverse complement strand
GAAAAATCTAGCAAAGGACTTGTCGAATTTTCTAAGCTCACTTTAGAGCAAAAATGTAAGTATGGATGGCACGAGCCACAGGATTTGGGAATTCGAAGAAGTTAATAAGGCTGTCCGCCCCAAAAGGACATTTTTAAAAATTTGGCTAACCTCGGGAAGACACCATATCTGCGAGACTTGCTATGCTGGATTTTAGGATTTTACAGCTTTGCAAGTGCAGGGGTATGGAGCGATAAGAACCAGCCAGAGCATATTATAGTTCACAAATTATGGGACGCATAAAGAAGTATTTATTGGAGGGGGCTGGGATGGAGGAAAGGTGCCTAAAGTAGGAATAAATAACAAAAAAGAGACATCCGGGTAGGTGACGTCTCTTTTGGGGAGTAAAGTAAGATCCGGTCGGGTAGATACCAGATCTTAGAGACACAAGGTCTCAGTGTTATGAAAATTATACTTAACAGATTGCTCTGTAAGTACCAAAAGGTAATTTTGAAAACGATTTAGTTGCTTAAAAATAAGCACCTTTTGTTTTCAACAAAATAAATATATCACTTTTTGACCGGTTTGCAATATCTAAATAAGTGATTTTTGGAACAAATATGTGTAAATTGTGAACTGTTAACATTTTCTTAAAATTTGTACGCTATTATTTATCTTGGAGACGACATATTTTATACTAGTATTGTTCTATAGATTCTGCTGAATGTCATTTTATAGGATAATCTTTTTATTTCAAATATTTTATGTATTTTGGGGGCATTTTTCATGAATGTAAAATTTCAGATTTTTGTTGAATATCTAATGATGGGAATTGGAGCGATAATTGCTGCGTTTGCAATTTCAGAGTTTTTGGTTCCTTGTCTGATTTTAGATGGTGGCGTTGTTGGTGTGAGTATTATTATTAATAATTTGACTGGATTTTCGCTTTCTATTTTGACACTTGTAATTAATGCTCCTTTTGTGCTTATCGGTGGACGAAAGCTGGGGCATCGCTTTGTTATGAAATCGGCTTATAGCATGATTATTTTTTCTATTTGTCTTTCACTTTTTAAGAATCTTGCAAATGCAACTGATGAGTATTTGCTTGCTGTTTGCTTTGGTGGTACACTGCTTGGAATCGGTGTAGGACTTGTTATTCGCTTTGGCGGATGCTTGGACGGAACTGAATCTGTTGCAATTCTTTTGAATAGAAAGTTTAATTTTCCGGTTGGAAGAACTGTGCTTATCATTAATATCGTGATATATGGTGTTGCAGGATTGCTCTTTGGTCTTGACCGTGCAATGTATTCACTGCTTACATATTTTATCACTTCAAAGGTGCTTGATATTGTAGAAAATGGAATGGATCAGGCGAAGGCTGTAATGATTATTACAGATGATGCTGAGGAAATTTCACAACTGATTTATTCAAAGCTGGGCCGAACTGTAACTATTATGTCCGGCACAGGCCTTGTTTCTGGTGAAAAAGAAATTCTTTATTGCGTAATTACGAATTTTGAGCTTTGGGAATTAAAGCATATCATCGATATGGTAGATTCGTCGACATTTGTCACAGTTTCTGATGTTTCAGAGATTATTGGAAATCATATCAAATCAAAATCAAAGCATCAGGAAATTGGTCAGGCGCAAAACTGATTTTGCTTCAAGCATAATAAATAAGGTGTTGCAGCCACGCATTAGAGCTCTATGCGTGCGTTGCCGCCTTCCTTCCACTGTAGATAATCGTAGAGTCGAGAAGCCTTTAATAAATCAAGCACATCTAAATCAATGTCAACCTCTTCGATTTCAAAGGTATCTGCGAATTTTTCAAGCTCAGGGAATTCAAGCGAATTGACATATTCCTTGAGTTCAACTATTGTCATATCCTTTGGATCTTTCATTTTAAAGCTCCTCCATCTTTACCTTGATACACATATCGTTTGTAACTGCAACCTCACAGCCAGTCAAAATATCGTACTTCAAATCAATCTGAATCTGGTCACCCGTGCGAGTAACACGATATTCCTTTGTATCAACTGTGATCATCATGGTTCCAACAGAAGTTCCATAATGATTGTAGGTTCGCTCTGCAGCATTGAAGGTCATACGTGAATTAACAGTACCCTGCTGGGAAATAGTTAGAGCAGCTTCATCAAAGGTAATAAGGACTGAAACCTCTTCGTCATCCTCTTTTCTCTTGTAAGATAAATAATTTTTCTCAAGACGACAAAAATATTTGCCCTCGTACGAATCATCTGTATGGTCTTCCTCGCCCCTAATAATTTGTTTTGCCTTTATATCAATAAAACAATCAATCCCTGTCATATTTCTTCTCTCTTATTTATTATTTTGCTCTCTAATTACAATTCGAACTGCATTCATCTGGTTTGAAAGATGAGTGTGCATAATCTTTTTTACATAATCAATATCGCGCTTTTCAAAGCCCTCTGCGATAGCTCGATGCTCATCAATCAGTTGCGTGTATACACTCTTGTCCTTTACATATTCATAGCGATATCGATACATCTGCTCACGGGCAGAATTGATAATATTTACAAGCTTTGGATTTGAGGCTGCAGAATAAATAACATCATGAAATGCCTCGTCTGTCTCTACGATAGTGCGTACATCATCAGTTTTGGTAGCATCTTCAAAAAGCCTCATAGCTTCCTTTAGCTGAACCATCTGCTCGTTTGTCATACGTTTACAGGCGCAGGCTACTGCCAATTCGTCAAGTGCATCTCGAACCTCGAGCACATCCTGCAAATCCTTTTCTGTCATCTTGGCTACCTGAGCGCCTTTTCTAGGAATTGTAACAGCAAGACCTTCAAGCTCAAGCATACGAATTGCCTCTCTAATTGGTGTTCTGCTGACGCCCAGCTTGGTTGCGAGATGCATTTCCATCAATCTCTCGCCAGGCTTTAGCTCGCCCTTTAAAATTGCTTCCCTAAGTGTGTTAAATACTACATCTCGAAGTGGAAGATAATCATCCATCTTCAAAGTAAGATTATCTGTCATTATACATACTCCTTTTCCTTTGTCCTAATGCCACTTTGTCGTGTTACCTTTTTGTCCCAGTACTACTTTTCTGGCGTTGTTTTGTCTTGAACTACTTTGTCCTGGTGTTGTAAATAGTCGTAAGATAAAGCTGCTTAACAAGTCCTGTCTCAGATAAAATATCCTTTGCACGCTTTGCTGTAGCCTCGTCTTCAAAAAAAGCAAAAACTGTAGGGCCACTTCCGCTCATCATGGCGCCCATCGCTCCATTGTTTAGCAAATTTGCTTTGATATCAGCAATAATTGGATGCATTGGGATAGTTACCTCTTCCAAGACATTTCCCATATGCTCACATATTGCAGGCAAATCTTTACGACGAATATCTGAAATAATTTCATTAATATCTGGATGAGTCACCTTGTCAAATTGTGCATCAAGATTCTGGTAAACCGTCTTTGTTGAAACCGAAATAGCGGGCTTTGCAATAATTACAGAACACTTTACCATTGGAGGTATGCTCTTAAGCTTCTCGCCAATTCCTTCTGCAAGAGCCGTTCCTCTCATAATGCAATAAGGAACATCAGCCCCCAGCTTCAATCCTCTTTCCATCAAATCCTTAGACTTGAGCTTTAAACCAAACATCTTGTTTACAGCATACAAAACAGCAGCTCCATCAGTCGAACCGCCTGCCATACCTGCTGCAACAGGGATATGCTTATCAAGCTCGATATGAATCCCCTCTTTTATATTGAATTCTTCCTTCAAAAGACGCGCCGCCTTTATACAGAGATTATCATCATTTACTGGCAAATACTTGAGATTTGTCTCCATCGAAATCTCGCCATCATGAGTTTTTGAAATATGTAGCTTGTCAAAAAGATTGACAGTCTGCATAATCATGCTAACCTCATGATATCCATTTGGCAGAGTCCCCAAAACATCAAGACCGATATTTATCTTTGCCAAAGCTCTTACATCTAAACTATCCATAATAAAACCTTCTATCTGCAGCATGTGCAAAATTGCACATTGAATACAAAATACAAACAAATACAATTTCTTGTATATATTAACAAAATTATCACACATCTGCAAGCATTTTGTATTAAAATAAATACAATTCAAGTATTATTTGTCAGATAATTTGTGTCGATATGAAAATTAGAAAAAGGATTTTCTCACATTTTATTTAAAAATAGTGTTTGAACAAGGAGGTTTTTAAAATGGATATTAATACTTATACTGCTATCAGTCAGACTACAGTAACCACAACAACAAAAAAGACTGACGAAAAGGCTGATAAAGCAAATACAACCACAGCATCAGAAACTCCAAAATCAGGTTTTTCAGATGTTGCAGCTACATACGAAGCAGCAGAAAAGCCAGCAGGCGATAATGCTGTTAACAAAGCAAACGATAGAACAGCTTTAATCCAAATGCTGAAGGACGATCAGGAAAAGCTCAAAAATAATCTTTTCTCAATCGTCCAAAAATCATTAACAGGTCAGGCTGGTGCTTTTTCTATCGCAAACAACGACTCAGATATGTGGAAAATCATTGCTTCTGGCAAGTTCACAGCAAGCGCTGAAGATATCGCCAAAGCAAAAGAAGACATCGCAGAAGACGGTTATTGGGGTGTAGATAAAACTTCAAGCCGTATCGTTGATTTTGCTATCGCACTTTCTGGTAACGACACCTCAAAGGCAGACAAGCTTTTAGCAGCCTTTGAAAAAGGTTTCAAGCAGGCTACAGGTACTTGGGGAAAAGAACTTCCAGATATTTCACAAAAGACTTACGCAGCCGTACATGAAAAATTCAACAAGTGGAAGGAAGGCAACTATACTCCTCAAGAGGACAGTTTAAAAGACCTGATGACAAACCCTGCACAGTAAAACATTCAAATAAACATCAAAAAAGGTATTGCAAAAGCTATAACATAGCATCTGCAATACCTTTTATTTTTGAATCAATAAATGAATTGATAGCAAATCTACTTTGCAATCACTTGATTTCTTCCAGTTTCCTTTGCTTCATAGAGATTATCATCAGCACGCTTAAGAGTAACATCAATATCCTCATCAAAAGTAGCCTGAGTAACACCAAAGCTCATCGTGAGGTATTTTTCTGTATCTGGAATTTGAATCTTTCGCACTTCATCTAATATGTCACAAGCAACTCGCTTTGCATCCTCCAAATCTCTTCCATCAAAAACCAATAAGAATTCTTCGCCACCCCAACGAGCTACATAGCCATGTCCCTTTATGCCCTCACGCAGGCAATTGGAAACCAGCTTTAAAACCTCATCACCCTTCTCGTGGCCATAGGTATCATTAACTTTTTTGAAGAAATCAATATCGCCAATTGATATGCTGTATGGCATACCAGTATTGTCGCTTCGCCTCTTGATATCTACTAATCTATTGCCACCAAAGCGTCTATTATAGAGCTCTGTCAAAGCATCGTATTCGACGAGATTCTTGAGAGATTTTGCCATATCTTTTCCGTCCATGGCAAGCTTCTTTATCTCATCATCTTTTATATTTATTACACTTGGGATAGAAGCATCAAAATCGCCACCTGCAATCTGCTTCAAAAAGATATCAATCAATTTGATACGCTGCGTAATTTTCTTAATGTATGTAGCCATAATCATACAAACACAAAATGCCATAATGACACATACTAAAAGCACCGGCCAAATACTCTTGAAAGCCTTTGTGATAATCGCCTGAGCCGGACGACAAACACCTATCATGCCGTAAACCGTTCCATCTTCAGCTATCATTGGTTTATAATATGCATAATACTGCTCGCCATATACTGTCACATCTTTGTAGAACATCGGCTGAGCACCTTCTAATACATCAGATACAACAACCGTCGCCGCTTTTGTACCTACAACCTTCTGTCCCTCTTCATTACATAAGGTTGTAAGGATTCTTGTATCCTGATAAAAAAGTGAAATTTGAATATCCAGCATATCAGCTAAATCTTCAAACATCGAATCCTCGCCAGAAATCACTCGTGAACCCTTGTATATAATCACATCCTTACCATTTGGTCCCTTGGAGAAATTGAACTGTCCGCTATAAACCTCATCATATAGCATAATTACTAAATCAGTATCCTTCGAAAGCTCCTGCTTTACCTGCGATACGAGTGAAGAATAAATTGCACTTACTCCAATCAAAGAAATAGCAATTACCATAACAACGAGTGGAAAAATTGTAACTCGAATTAATTGACTTCGTAAATCATTTTTCATTTTACTTTTGCTCATCTTCTGTCCTTTTCTCCCGGCAACAAGCTCATTACTCAAAGTCGAACGAATCAACCCTTTGTAAAAGCTCATTAATCACATTCATGCAATAATCAACGTTCTTTTGATTCTGCTCGCTAAGATTAACACCGCCCTTGTAATACCTTCTCACTAATCTAACAAATGTGAGAAGTCTAATTTTATCGACAATTGCTTGTCGTTGTTCCTCATTTTTATTATTAAAATAATTTAAGCAAATTTTCTCCCAAACTGCAACCCTTGTTGGCTCATTCATCAAAAGAAAATCCGCAGCCATCTGTGAATCCATCTCTCCAAAGGCAATGTAGCACATGTAAACACCGCATAATTCAAAAATCGGATGACCGTAGGCAACTCTATCCATATCAATAAGAATAGGCTCCCCAGCCTGCATCAAAACATTGTTTGAATGAAAATCACCATGAATCATCGTATTTCTTTCAGGCAAAGCATCTATCATAGCGTTAATCTTATCCGCAAGAGCCTCATCCACATGTAAAACGCCACCACCAACCCATTCATGAGCACTTTTTGCCGCCGAAGGCAAGTTTAAATCAGCAGCATCAGTTGAATGTAGCTGTCTTAATAAATCCACCATCTGGCCAACATACCAGTCAAATTTATCCGGATGTTCATTTATTAGATTGGAAAATGAATCCGCATTAATCAGTTCAAAGTATGTGCCTATTTTATCTCCAACTTCGACAATACCATATGAAATCGCTGTCGGAATGCCTGCGATAAAAGCCTTCTTTGCAAGTGCAATTTCCATATTTATCGTATCGATACTGTTTTTGTCATTGTAAACCTTTATTACGCTATCCTCGTCATAACGATAAACTGTCCCCTTAGCGCCTTTACCAATTACCTTGCAGCCATCTAGAGAATATTTTTTGTAGGCACGTTCAACATTTATTATCTGAGTAAATCCTGTGATATCAAAAATCGAATATACTTCCTCACTTGCACCTGTAACAAAGACCTTGCCAAAGTTTTTCTGCAGCTTCATAACACTTCTAAGGCCCGCACTTGAAATATACTCCAGGTCATTAGCTCTAAGCTCGATTTTATCAAACTCTTTTCCTTCGAGCTGTGCTGCTATTTCATTATAGACTTCATCTGCATTAGTAGAATCAACTCGCCCCTTTAAATCCACCGATACAATTACATTTCCCTCATCAAACATCTTACCTACTCCTCTTATCTAATTTCATACTTCCCCATTATACGCTTAATATTTAAAACTTTTGTAGGAAATAATTTCCCGCACTTACTTCGATATGTAATAAAAGAAACCGTATCATCCGCTCCATAGCAGACTGGCTTCATGTATATATTTTTCTCGTATTTAGCCCCATGCTCAATACTATTTATTATCTTATAACACCAGGTTCCATGCAAAGGATAGCAAACAAACTCGGCATTTATCTTTTCTTCATACAAATTCTCAAGCATTGCCTGTGAACCATCAAACGATATCAAGGTCACTCTTTTATTGTTGCCAAAAGGAATATCTGCTTCTTCAAGCGACTTAATAACGCCAAGCATCTCGGCATCATGCTGGCAAACCACCAAATTTATTTCGTCGCCGTAAGTCATTACCGCACTATTCATCGCACTATAGGCACCTTCAGTCGTTCCATCACATTTTGCGTTTGATAAAATATTCCAGTCCTTTTTTGCCGCCACTTTAGAAAATGCATCTAATCTGGCACTACGCTGAAGCACCTGCTCCTCATCGCCTATCAGCACAGCGTTCACTTCATCAATTTCTTTCTTTTTGCGATAAGAATCATACCAATATGCTGCCGCAGTACCCTCATCACTCACATAGCTTGTAACCCACGCAGCAATTCTGTCATCCTCGGAAATCTCATGATTGATAATAATAACAGGAATCCCTGCATCTTGACAGGCCACCAGAATCTCATCCCACCCATCTGGTTCAATCGGATCAATAATAATATAATCAACTGCTTCATCAATAAAATTCAAAACCGCCTGACGCTGTCTATTAATATCGCTATCGCAATCAGCATACGTCACATCATAACCACAGGATTTTGGAAAAATCAAATTAACCGAGCTTATTGATGACAAATACCAATCTGTCTCAATACCAACTGACACAAAGCCAATTGAAATTATCTTTTTATTTTTGTTATTATCACGAATTCTAAATTCATTTTTGGCAACATCCAAAGTTGTTTCTATGGCTTTATTTTCTGATAACAGATAAGCACCTGCGCAAATTACCAAAGCAAAAAATGCCAAAGCGCAAGCCATACAAATTCTTTTTTTAAATGACAATATATCCTCCATGCCTAAAAGGGTGGTGCAAAAAACACCACCCTCTAAACTGTATCTTAATTTTTAATTGCAAAAGCAGCGATGATATCGCATACCTGCTGTGCTGTCACATCAATGCCAAGCTTTGCCGTATTTATACACAAATCATAGCCTCGGCTGTCACCCCATTTCATATCAGAATAAAAATTATGATATGCTCTTCTGGTCTTATCAAGCTTGTGAGCCATGCGTTTAGCCTCTTCCTCACTCACATGATAAAGTCTACTTACACGTTCTATTTTTTGTGCAGGCTCAGACATAACAAAAATCTTGAAGGTATTTGGGTTATCTCTCAAAATATAATCTGAGCATCTTCCCACAACTACAAAAGATTCGCCTGATTCAGCCTTTTCTCTAATAAACTCAAACTCAATCTGAGCCACATGCTCCTGAGTCGAGGTCGTATATCCTCCAATCGTTCTGTTGAAGCCTCTACGCTTCATTTCATCGAACTTATGAAGGCTTTCTGCTGTGATGTTATTTTTCTGTGCCATATGCTCCAAGATATTCTTGTCATATAGCGGAATACCTAATCTCTCAGCAATAATTGACGCAAGCTGGTGACCGCCGCTTCCAAATTCACGGCTAACCGTAACAATTATCTGTCCCATATTTACACCCTCCTTGTCCAGTTCTTAATATAACTATACCATTTATTCAAAAATATTTTGTGAAAGTACAGTTAATTTATCACCGAAATATTAGAAATATCTAACATAAATCGCTACCAAGGATACAGCTATAACAATCAAAGTAGCTGGAACCATCACCTTACAATACTCACCCCAGGTAATTGGATATCCTTCTTTACCTGCTGTAGCAATACCTACTACATTTGCAGAAGCTCCGATTGGTGTCATGCTGCCTCCGACATCAGTTCCAATTGCAAGTGTCCATGCCATAGTAGCAAGGTCAACACCTGTAGTTGCTGCAAGAGCATTTATTACAGGAATCATCGTAGCTGAGAAAGGAATATTGTCGATAAATGCTGACGCAAAAGCAGAAACCCAGATAATAATGGCAATCATCACATAGGCATTACCACCTGAAATCTTTGCAATAAAATCAGCTATTACAACAAGTACACCTGTCTCCTCAAGACCACCGACAACTACAAACAACCCGATAAAGAAAAGCAAAGTGCCATAATCAACTCTTTTCAAAAGCTTAAACGCTTTCTTGCCTGACGCAATAAGTGTCAAAGCAGCAATAAAGGTTCCGATAAACGCTACAGTAAGTCCTGTCATAGCGTGTGTAATCAAAAGTGTAATTGCAATCAAAAAGATGATTGTGCTAATGATAAATTCTCGCACATCCTTAATCTTAACATCAGCATCAATTGTTGCCGGATCAACTCTCTCCTCTGGCTTTTGAAGCTTCTTTCTCAAGCCAAAATAGAAATAAAGCACAATAATAACAAGCGAAATCAAACCAATAAGTCCGGTATTAGCAACAAATTCACCAAATGAGAAGCCAAGTGAGGTTCCGATAATGATATTTGGTGGGTCGCCACACATAGTAGCTGAACCGCCTAGATTTGCGCAAAAAATCTCCGCCATAATAACTGGCACAGGATTAAACTTAAGCATCCTGCCAAGTCTAATAGTAACTGCTGCCAAAAATAGAATAACTGTAATCGAATCAATAAACATCGCAAGCACAGCAGAAAGAACCATAAAGTAAACAAAAATCCTAACCGGCTCATACTTGGCCAGCTTTGCAATTTTCATACACAGCCAATCAAAGAAACCAACCTCAGCCATGCCCTCAACCATAATCATCATACCGAACAAAAAGATGATTGTAGCCCAGTTAACACCAGAGGTCTGCTCAGCCGACTCTCCTGCACTATACCAAAACTCAGGTTTTATGATGGACTCCAGTGCTATCACCTCTCTAAAGGCATCAAAGCTCTTAAGTCCTATAAAAAATACAAAAATACAAGTCAGCACACCGCAAGATAAAGTAACAATCTGTTTTGGGATTTTATCCAACACAATCAGGATAAACATCGCAACAAAAATTACAACAGCAACTATTTCCGCGAACATTATTCACACCTCAATTCTTATTTGATAGCCTCACATATCTCACGTGTAGTAGCGACCTTATTCATGCAATAAAGATGAATATGACCAATTCCACCACGTTTTAAATCTAAAATCTGATTTACTGCATATTCAATACCCGCCTTTCTCATTGAATCTGCATCATCAGCATATTTCGAGCAAATATCAGCAAGCTTCTTTGGAACAGACGAACCAGCAAGCGAAATCGTAGTCGAAATCTGCTTTGCTGAAGTAATTGGCATAATACCAGCAACAACAGGCATTGTAATACCACTCTTATCACATCTTTCCACAAATCTATACATATCAGCATTATCAAAGAAAAGCTGTGAAATAAACATCTGCGCACCAAAATCCTGCTTCATCTTCATAAAAGCAATATCAGAATCAATAGAAACTGCCTCTGGATGCTTCTCTGGATAGCAGGATGCTGAAATCTTGAGATTTGTCTTTTTATTGATAAACTGAATCAAATCAGTTGCATGATCAAATACTCTTCTTTCGAATTGTTCATCACTCATGCCCTTTGGCTTATCTCCGCGAAGTGCAAGCACGTGCTCAACGCCTTTTGCCTCAAGCGCATTTGTAACAGCAAGTATATCATCCTCCGACGAACCCACACAAGTCATATGTGCCATTGCATCAATTTTCAAAGTATTCTGAATATAGTCAGCAATATCAACTGTCTTCTTGGAATTACTTCCACCCGCCCCATATGTAACACTGATAAAATCAGGATCAAGCTGTGCAAGATCATCCAAAACCTTAAAACAGTTTGCAAAATCATCCTCTTTCTTTGGTGGAAAAACCTCAAAAGAAAGTGAGGAATTCTTTTCATACATGTCTTTAATCATATTATTTCTCCGTAAATTAAGCATATTTAATATAAACTATATAGCAAATGAAAGTCATTTCCATCACAACCATTTACTAATTAATAATACTATTTAATCAGCCACTATGCAATAAAATAGGCACATTCACCCCCTGGATTTGTCTTCGTATTTGTCATAGTAAATGCAACGATGTTACAATAAGTATGACGGAATTCCCGGAATCATGTATGTTATTGGAAGTATGTTATTTTATCATTTTTGTAAAAAAGAAAAAGGCTAAAGTTTATCGAACCTTAGCCTTTTAAACACAACGCAAGTGTTGCATTAACTTTGTAAGTTATCCAAAGTTACATGCAGAAATACTCTTCTTTATGAAGTTATAGTATATTTTTCTCGATGCACACTAATATATTTAAGTAACCTGAAGAATTACATAAAGTACTCTTCCGAATGACAAAACTCAGGTAGTAGGAAATCTATATCATATTTCACAACTCCGTTTTCTATTTCTTTATAATTTATGGCATCAACATAATTAATTATAATAGCCACTCCCACAGATCGGTCAGACAAATGCTCATCGTCAAAAATAAGACGGTCATTTTCAGTAAGAAACGATATACGTAGATAATTTTCAAACAATGTATAAATAACTTTAACAACTCCACTTTCGCGGTAAGCCTCATTTGCTATTTCGAGCAACATTTCTTCCACGCAAAGAACTACATGATTCTTTCTGATTTTCTCGGCAAACCCTATCTGAGAAATTAAGCTTTCGGTGATACTTGTTATGGCAGCAATCATATATTTTTGCTTTCTAAACTCCACTGATAAAACGTTTATTCCCTTTTGAATATCAGTTTCGATCATCGCGGCATTCAAGCGATCAAGCATGTTCAGAGAAAGTTCGCATACATCAAGCTTCCCGTTTGGCTTTAAAGGGAAGTTATCAAAAACAAAAAAATGCGAAGGCATCTTAAAAGATGGAATCTCTCCCATAAGCTTTTCTTTTATCTTATCACCGGTTATACTATAGCCTTTGTTTAAAACAACACAAGCCTCTATGCTCTCGCCGTAAAGATCGTTATGAGCGCCCATAACCTTAACATCGCTAACTTCATCCAAAGCAACTATTATACGTTCAATGTCACCAGGAACAATATTCTCACCACCCTTGATAATAATATCTTTAATTCTTCCTGCCAAATGCAGATAGCCATCTTCATCCAAATATCCTAAGTCTCCTGTGTGTAGATAACCTTTTTCATCAATGGGTTGTGCCTCCTTGGGAACATTATAATATCCCTTTGTAATAGTACCGTTATCAAACAGCACTATTTCCCCCGTTTCATTCGCTTTGCAGATTTTGTCACCATTCATAATACAAACCAGTCTCTGCGAACAGGGTTTTCCAACAGTATTAACTCTTTGCTCCGCGGTGCACCGGGGTGTGGTAATAGTAATACCTGCATCTGTTTCAGACTGACCGTAACAATTTAAGAGCAATGCATCACCAAAGCCTCTTTCTACGCGGTGGCACTGAACAGGCAGTAGCGGAGCCCCGCCTGTATACACCCTCCTAATACTCGAGTAACCATTCGGTGAAAAGTCTTTATCATCAAGCATTCTAATAATGACAGTCATAACCCCCATTATCGAATCTATCTTGAACCGATTTATGTACGAAACCATTGTCGTGCTGGAAAAGATTCTGGGCAGAAACAGTGTTCCTCCGTTCATTATGTGTGCAATACACATAGACAGTCCGAAAACGTGAAACAGAGGAACTCCGACGCAAATCGACTCTTCCTCAATCTCGCTGATAGCATCCAAAAAACCTTTTGTGCCATAGAGTGAGCTCTTTTGTGTAAGCATACTTCCTTTTGGGGTTCCACTAGTTCCCGATGTAAAAATGATATAGGCAGGACTTTCGAATTCTTCTTCAGAAATATTCTGGTATTCGAAATTAGAATGTTCTTCAAAAGAGAACTCATCAAAACAAGCCTTTTTTTCCTCATCCAATGAAATATGTGAAATAAAGGAGCTATCTTTTGTCATCCCCTGGCATTCGCCGTAAAGAAGAAAAGAGCAGTCTGTTAGCTTAATATAATCGTTTAGCTCTGCATCCGTAAAACTGTAATTCAAGCAGACAGCTACACACCTACATTTTACAATAGCAAAAAAGAATGCCAACCATTCTGGTGTGTTAAACGATAGAATTCCTATCCTTTCTCCCGATTTTACTCCACGTTTTTTTAGTTCGCACTCTATGCTGTCTATCATGGAAAGCAGACCGGAGTATGTGATTTCCGACTCAATATCTTTTATTACCGGCTTGTCTCCGTACTTTCCCTTTGCCAGAATCAATGAATCATAAAATCCGTAATCCATTATTTCAATTCCTTTCTTACATATACATCATTTCTTGCGCATTCTTTTTTTTACAAAAGCTTTGATTTGCTCAATAATAAACACTACTGCTATCGTTATTACTAACGTTATGAAGAAAATTGCCATATACTGGCTGGCAGTAATCGTAGATTTGTCTGGTCCAGAAAAGATATCAATGCCCAGGAAAAATTTCACAAGAGTAATTACCGGCATATGTACAAAGTAGATGCCGAGAGAATTTTTACCAAGCCAGCACATTGCTGGTGATAAAACCGGAACCCTTTCTAATAATTTACATAATCCGATAAGACCGTAGGAGAAAAGAACAGCCATAATCAAGGTGATAGGAATCTCCGCACACCCGAGAACTAAAGAAAGATTCCCCCCAAGCATCATTCCCGCTCTAGGGTAAGTAATTGTGAACACGGTGCAAAGACCCAATCCAACAATACTATTAATAACGACCCATTTCTTTTCAACTGTTCCGTCGTTGAACAATCCTTTTTGTCCTAAATAAGCTCCAATAAGAAGCATGGCAGCAATAGATGGAACGTCTATAATGCCCAGCGGATTGAATGGCTTTATCTTATCCAGGGCAATATCAAGTGCCATAGATATTGACATAAGACCAATCACTATGGAGAACATTTTCTTGGTGCTTAATAATGCATAATCCACGACAATAAAAAAAATAACATATCCCAGGAACATATGTACAACAAACCATGAGGGAATATTGTATACGGAAAGAGTGGCAAGGCTAGGATCAACAAAATATTTTAATACAATCGAATCTATAGAAAACGTACCTGTGAGCGATGTGTATAAACTCACCAAAAGCCCCTTTATGGTGCCAAATCCGAAAATCAGATTCAAGATAAACATAACGACAAAAGCTCCCAAAGAATAGCAAACCAATGGAATAATCAGCTGTTTACTTCTGTTTTTGATGTTTTCAGCAATTTTTCTTCTACCCGGTCTGTAATTATAACCTGATATCAAAAAGAAAAAGCCCATAGGACAGGTTATAAAATAAATGAACCACATAAGTGGGTGCTCATCCGCCAGATGCCCGCTATGTGTGAGCACAACACTCAGAATTACAATACCTTTTGCAATATCCTGCGAGAGCATTCTTCTTTTTTCCATTTGGATTACCTCCCTTTGAAGCGATTAAATATACTCAATTTCATAATAAACCTAGATTATTCACGGCAAAGCCGTGAAAGTGGCTTAAAATCACATAGCTACTGTATTTCAACTGAATATTGCTTTTCACCTCTCTGTAGTGGTCAAGCCTTTTTGTAACAGTTGTGGCTAAAAGTTTCATGGATTGGTGCTTAGATGCTACCGGCATTGCTATTCCATGTAAAGGGTGCTTCGCACCGCTAATAGCGGCAAGCCCTTGACATGGAATAACAATAC
>JAZLJM010000072.1:0-43979 GCA_045617805.1 Pseudobutyrivibrio sp. | reverse complement strand
TATTATCAAACACCCCAAGACTAACCTCATCTGCGCCATATATCTCAAACACAAATTTTAGTCCAAGATTAAGCATTTGCTTCCCATAGCCCTGCCCCCTTTTCTCCGGATTGACAATAACATACCCAAATCGTACCTTTTTATCATCCTCCCCGGGAGTCCTAACAGTAAAGAATCCAACAAGACCATTTTCATCAAAGGCTACAAGTGGAAAATATCTTGGATTATCTTCTCTCGCAGAAACTGCTTCAAGCAATCTCTTTTCAGAAACAGGATAATCACCCATAATTCCTGCGGACCATTTATAAAATTCTTCCGGTTCACTTGTCCAAGTAATAATCGACTTCGCATCAGGTGTTCGAAAAGGTCTTAATCTAAGCATAATAATCTCACCTCAATCGTTCAATAAGAATTTAGTTTTCACTTTCACTATACCAATATTATTATGCCATCACAAGAAAAAAGTCCGGTTCAAACCGGACTCCATCTCTAGTAATAGCTATATTTTATTCATCCAATACCTCATCATACTTCCTCAAGATTCTACCTGTAGAAAGGTAAGGCCCCATCATCATGTTATCCATGAAATTGCAAAATCTCTTCTTAAGACCATACGGATCCTTCTCAACATTTCCAAAAATCATGGAGCATATTATCTGAATCAAAAACAGTATATAAAAAACCCCCATTTCTTTGGGAGTCATGTTTATTACCTAATAATTATTACGATGCCTATGATAATCTTAGAAAGTACATATGTTTCTCCCGAAATCTTGCAAATGAATCCGCTGCATTCTGTGTTCTGCCAGCTTTATAGTCATCATAACCACGCTGTAGTTTTGCATGGAACTAAGCTTCTGTCATCTGCGATACATCAACCGTATTCATATCAAATGTTCCTTCCTTGATACTGTACCGTTAAAACAAATACCTTTTTTGAAGTCTTATCTATTTTAAAAATAGCTAAGTAATTATCAATTACTAATTGCTTATATCCCTTACCCGCATATCTACCTACTAGGCGATCCTGATGCGCTTCTGGCATGTATTCCAAGTTTTTTATTGCATCCCATATTCTATCAGTCTGCCCTTTTGCATTTTCAGGAGAAAGTTTTTCAAGTGCAATATATGCATAGATGTCATCTATATCACGAAAGGCTTTAAGATATAACATAACTTCATATTTATCCATAGTATTTCTTATTTAACCTTTCCATAGCATCATTCATAGCAATTGGTTCAGCACCTTCTTCTACTTCTTTTTCAGCCTCAAAGATAGCTTGATCTATTTTATTATTCTGCGCAAAACGTTCATATAATTCAGCACTCATTACAACCAAATCACTATAACCATTTTTAGTAATAAAAATAGGCTCTTGTTGTTTATGTGCTAATTCTGATATTTCACTTGTATTTCTTAAATCTCTTATTGGCATAATAATCGGCATAACATACACCTCGCTTTCATACAGCATAATCATAGCATAATTATGCCACATTGTAAAACTTACACTTAAACATCAAATAGAGGGACTTACACCCGTTAGAGCGCGCCCGTGGCGCACAACAAAAAAGCCCCTCAGAGAAAATTCTCTAAGGGGCGTGAAAGCCTTGATTTTACTGGGCTCGCAGGTCTATCCTACTTTGCAGCGATAGCAGCCTGAGCAGCAGCAAGTCTAGCGATAGGTACTCTAAATGGTGAGCATGATACATAGTCAAGACCAATCTTGTGGCAGAACTCTACTGAAGATGGATCTCCACCGTGCTCGCCGCAGATACCGATGTGGAGGTTTGGATTAACTGGCTTACCAAGCTTGATAGCAGTCTCCATAAGCTTACCAACACCTGTCTGATCAAGCTTAGCAAATGGATCGTTCTCGAAGATCTTTGCATCATAGTAAGCACCGAGGAACTTACCAGCATCATCACGTGAGAAACCGAATGTCATCTGTGTAAGATCGTTTGTACCGAAGCAGAAGAAATCAGCCTCTGTAGCGATCTCATCAGCTGTAAGAGCAGCTCTTGGGATCTCGATCATTGTACCTACGTGATACTTAAGATCAACACCAGCAGCAGCGATTTCAGCGTCAGCTGTCTCTACTACTACCTTCTTAACGTTCTTTAATTCCTTAAGCTCGCAAACGAGTGGAATCATGATCTCTGGCTCGTTTGTCCAATCTGGATGAGCCTTCTTAACTTCGATTGCTGCACGGATAACAGCCTTTGTCTGCATCTTAGCAATTGAAGGATATGTAACTGCAAGACGGCATCCTCTGTGACCCATCATTGGGTTGAACTCGTGGAGTGACTCGCAGATAGCCTTGATTTCTTCTACTGACTTGTTCTTAGCCTTAGCAAGCTTCTCGATATCAGCAGCTTCTGTAGGTACGAACTCGTGAAGTGGTGGATCAAGGAATCTAATTGTAACTGGGCAGCCTTCAAGAGCTTCGTAAAGAGCCTTGAAATCTGACTGCTGGTAAGGAAGAATCTTGTCAAGAGCTGTCTCTCTCTCTTCCTCTGTATCTGAGCAGATCATCTCGCGGAATGCAGCGATTCTCTCTGCCTCGAAGAACATGTGCTCTGTACGGCAAAGACCGATACCTTCTGCACCAAGCTCTCTAGCTTTCTTAGCATCAGCTGGAGTATCAGCATTTGTTCTAACCTTGAGCTTTCTGAACTCATCAGCCCAAGCCATAACACGACCGAACTCACCAGCGATTGTAGCATCAACTGTAGGGATAAGACCTGCATAGATGTTACCTGTTGTACCATCGATAGAAATCTCAGAACCCTCTGTAAATGTCTGTCCTGCAAGTGTGAACTTCTTGTTCTCTTCATCCATGTTGATGTCGCCACAACCAGATACGCAGCATGTACCCATACCACGAGCAACTACTGCAGCGTGAGATGTCATACCACCACGAACTGTAAGGATACCCTGAGCAGACTTCATACCTGTGATATCTTCTGGAGATGTCTCAAGACGTACAAGAACAACCTTCTCGCCTCTCTCAGCCCAAGCTACAGCATCATCAGCTGTAAATACAACCTTACCACAAGCAGCTCCTGGAGAAGCTCCAAGACCCTTTCCGATTGGTGTTGCAGCCTTAAGAGCAGCAGCATCGAACTGTGGGTGAAGAAGTGTATCAAGGTTACGAGGATCGATCATAGCTACAGCCTCTTCTGGTGTCTTGTGTCCTTCATCAACAAGGTCACAAGCGATCTTAAGAGCAGCTGGAGCTGTTCTCTTACCATTACGGCACTGAAGCATGTAAAGCTTCTTGTTCTCAACTGTGAACTCCATATCCTGCATATCATGGTAGTGATTCTCAAGAGTCTCACAAACCTTAAGGAACTCAGCATATGCCTCTGGGAATTCCTGCTCCATCTGAGCGATTGGCATTGGTGTACGAACACCAGCAACTACGTCCTCACCCTGTGCATTGATAAGGAACTCACCCATAAGCTTATTCTCACCAGTAGCTGGGTCACGAGTAAATGCAACACCAGTACCAGACTCATTGTTAAGGTTACCGAATACCATAGGCATTACGTTAACAGCTGTACCCCATGAATAAGGGATATCGTTGTCTCTTCTGTATACGTTAGCACGTGGGTTATCCCATGACTTAAATACAGCCTCGATAGCGAGCTTTAACTGCTCTACAGGATCTGAAGGGAAGTCCTGACCAAGCTGCTTCTTGTACTCAGCCTTGAACTGCTGTGCAAGCTCCTTGAGGTCATCAGCTGTAAGTTCAACGTCGAACTTAACACCCTTCTTCTCTTTCATCTCGTCGATAAGCTGCTCGAAGTACTTCTTACCAACTTCCATAACTACATCAGAGAACATCTGAATAAATCTTCTATATGAATCATATACGAAACGAGCGAATGCTGGATCAGGATTTCCCTTAATCATAGCATCAACAACATGGTCATTAAGACCAAGGTTAAGAATTGTATCCATCATACCTGGCATAGATGCACGAGCACCTGAACGAACAGAAACGAGAAGTGGGTTGTTAAGATCGCCAAACTTCTTTCCGTTTACTTCTTCCATCCACTTAACGCCGTCCATAGCCTGAGCCATGATCTCATCGTTAATCTTACGACCGTCCTCATAATACTGAGTACAAGCCTCTGTTGTAATAGTAAAACCCTGTGGTACTGGAAGACCAATCTCAGTCATTTCAGCAAGGTTAGCGCCCTTACCACCAAGTAAGTTACGCATGGTCATGTTACCTTCTTTAAAGGTATATACCCATTTGTTTGCCATTTTAAATTCCTCCTAAAAAAACAATTGAATCGCTGAAGAGGAACCGACTGTTTACCCTCTTCAGTCCTGATATATTTAATCACAAATTCGCTGTTTTTTCAACCTTTTAAAAGGATTTATTCTACAATATCGTCGTACCGTAATGTTGCATAAAATTTAGCGCAAAAAATTGTGTATATTTAACACTACCAGTCTTAATCATACTTTTTACCCAAAAAATGCATTAAAAAATTAATTTTTTAATGCATTTCATTTAACACCAGTGTTACATTTTCAAAACAAATCAAATACTAAAACTTTTTAATCACTATTCATAGCATAAGCATCTACGCACAATACTAAGACCATTTAATCACATTATTATCCACAAAAACTTTTAAACACTGTACTCAATCATATTATTTTCAAAAACCAGCTTGCAGCCACCATATTGCGGATACATCTCAGTAAACATCTTCTGTATTCTTTCGCACACAACATTAAAGGTCCTCTCATCACAATTAGATAGCAAAATCAAAAACTGATACTCTGATAATCTCGAAACAACATCGCCCTTTCTCAAAGCCGTTCCCGTAATATCAATCAGCGAATTTACTATTTTATTTGCAACAAAAAGCTCCATCTTACTGTTCGCAAAAGTATTCGGAAATTCAAGCGTCATCAAGACAATAATACTTTTCTTGTGCTCACGCTCACTTATGCGCTTTTGAAATTGATAAATTTCACGAAAAACAGCAAAGCTACAGAAAAATGATTTTTCTTCCTGAATATCAAGCATCTGCATTACATCTCTCATATTGCTTTTCTTGATAATTTCCTGACTTTTTATCAGCTCTTCATAGGCTTCCTGCAACAATTCGCATCTGGTCGCAGAGCCAAGCTCACGAATAAATCGTCTTCTCGCACGCTCATAAACCTCAAGTCCCACCTGCAAATTGTTGGTATTTGCATACGCACGAATGAGGTAATAATAAATCCCCTCATCTAGCTTTTCATATACTAAAGCCTTGTTGCAGACATAGATGATTTTTTCATAGCGCTGATCAGATTCATAAAGCTCACAAAGGCTCTTTATCACCTCCAAATAAAGCAGATGATAATAAGTCCTAATCTGATTTATCCAATCAAAGCCATTATATTTTTGCAAAAACTCGCCTTCGTATAAATCCTCAGCCTGCTCCAATAGATGCAGCTTAAAAAAATAATCACTTTCACCCTTCGCCATTTTCGCCAGCTTGTCAAATTCCTCACAATCAAGTGTTATGTCAAGCTCAGAATTCCAATAATATGTACCATGATTAAAAATAACAAACTGCTCATCAGGAAAAAACTTTTTCATAAAAGTCCTTATCCTATATGCCAGATTTTTCAAAGCTCCAGCGGGATTATCCGTCTGCCCCTCATTCCAAAGGTCTGACATAATTTTGGAAGCCTCAACAAAGGTATGCCTATGATAAGCCAAATAGACAATCAGCTTTTGCATCATATCAGAATTTATCTGCTCTTCCGTAATTTGGACATCCTTATAGCACAAAGAAACCTTTCCAAATGTCTTTAAACAATCCATACTCCATTAGTCCCCTATATTATTTTGCCACGTCAACCAGCACTCTTAGTCATCCACTAATTCGATATAATTCATCAAAAAATCTACCTATTCCCCAACCTATTTTGCCACGTCAACCAGCACTCCATTTACAACAAATCTCATCCCACTTGTTGAGCAGGTTGAAAGTGTGACAATCTTGTCAGCCGATTTTACATCACAATCAATTGGCTGATAAGACTTATTCTTTAGCTCTGCAATATAATCCTCAAACTCAGGACAATCCTCAAATGGTACTGCATAAACCCAAGAATCAACAGGTGTATCGAAATATGAAAAAATCTGATACCTGAATTTACCCTCAGGTGTTGTAATCTGAAAATACTGATGAGAATCCAGATAATTCTCCTCAGATTTGAAGTACTTCAAGCTACCAAACATCGACAGATTTCTCATATTATGTCCATATACCAAAGTATGACTATCCGAAAAATCAGGTGTATTCATCCCCTCTAAAAAAATCGAGCCAGCCTTTGCATCAGCTTTGTTAAAATCCTTATGAAGATAAAATGCATCATCACCTGAATACATAATCGGATAGCTGATATCTGTATTTTCTACATACAAATAACCTGCACAATCAGAATTCCTCTGACTCAAAGCAGCCAAATCCACCTGACACATTTTTGCCCAATCAGGAGTATTTTCATATGATATATATTTTGAATTTATGTCCGCATAAACAGCATTGCTCCTGCTATAATCAGACAAAATCACATACGCTCCTACAGTACACAAAAGGACAATTGCCACCCCCGCAATTGGAATTAGTACTGACGGCTTTTTCTTGGTTGCTCCATTGTTTGGAACCTGTTTTGATTCTGTAGCTGATTCTGCATTTTTGTTATTATCTTCATTACCTGAAGTAGTTGAATTCGTCGGACCCGCAAAAGTATCCGCAACCTTGCACATCACAACACCCAAAATCAGAATCACAAGTGCCAGCACTTTACCAAGCATCGTAGAAAGACCATCTGCCACCTTTCCCAATACTGGAATTGATAACACCACTTTTCCATATACGTCCTCAAATGAAACAGGCATAAAATCCACTGACTCATTTGCATCACCCTTTGTGGTAATAAGCATATTTTCTCTGTCTATTTCTACTGCTCTATGAGTAATCACGCTCGCATTTGAAGAAAAGGCGATAACATCCTGCTCCTTCAATTCATCAAAAGCTATTTCCTTTACAAAGCAAAGTGAATTAACAGGAATAGTTGGCTCCATGGAACCTGAAATAACATTATATTCCTGCACGCCAAAAAGCTTTGGCACCGACATCGGAATACACAAAGCTATTATCAAAATAATCAGAAAACAACCTACAATTTTTAATACTTTATTCAAAGCAAATCCCCCTGTTCAAAAAATGTATCACATCACATTACTATAATACAAAAATTTTACACCCCTAAGCATTATATTCATTGCTATTATTATAATATATTCATACTTGAAATAAAATGCGCCCACTGATATTCCAGCTTAGCATTTGTGAATAAATACACATCTCTTATATTCCAGCTTCGCATACGTCAAAAAAACTGTACGACAGAACACCTGCCATACAGTTTTTTTAATCTCATTTACTCTACTTATTTTTCATCCTCAGATGGATTCTCGCTCTGCGAAGATGAATTAACAGTAGCTGCTTTTTTGTTCTTTGCAACAGCGATAATAATTGCTGCCATAGCAAGAACTATAATACCAAATGCGATGATATAGATTAAATTCTCTTTAACAGTATCACCAAATCTAGCAACTTTTTCATCATCGATATCGATTACTTCTTCTGGACCGTCTTTTGCAACATCACCATCGTCAATTGCTTCATTTCCGTTCCCATTACCAGCATTTGCACCATTGCCGTCTGCATTACCTGCACCAGCATTACCTGCGCCACCGTTGCCTGCACCATCGTTACCAGCAGCATTTCCGCCAGCATTGTTTCCAGGTACTCTTACATACTCGGTGCTACCTGGTTCGTTGATAGTTGTTGTCTCACTTGTACCAACTGTACGGTTCTTTGTTGAACCTGAACCATATACATATGTACGACCACCATCTGGTGATACATAACCATACTTATACTTAAAAGTAATTACATTCTTAGTAGCATCTGCATCAAGAGTTACTCTCTTTGAATATGCATCAGGCATGTAGTTTTCGATATACTTATGTGGTACAGCGATTTTTGTATCTACAGGACCTCTAAAGGTCTCAGAATCTGCGATCTCGCTATCATCTTTTTCATCGACATACTTTACGGTATACTCTACAAGATCTGCCAAGCTGTAATCTACTACATAATCAACATCCTGACTAACTATGCAATATGCTATCGGATTATCTGTACCAGCTTCCTTTATGCCGGCAACATTGTAAAGACTACCTGCTTCGCACTCAATAAACTTTGATGCATTAAATGAAATATGAGTTCCTACTGTAAGATTTGAAATTGTAAGCATCTTCTTATCTGATGCGATATCAACCTTTGCAGAAGAATCATCAATTGTAATTCCATCTGTGCCAATAAAATTCGCATCTCCACCAGAGATAATTCTTACTGTGTAGGTATATGGATCAATAGGTTTTGCCTCTGTTACGATGCTTGAACAAATCAATGTAAAAGCCGAAGCGAATACTGCAACAGCGGCTAAAAGTTTGTTTATCTTTTTCATCTTTCTACGCCTCCTGCTGCTGTCTCTTTTTCAAGAGCACAAAATACCATACGATGAGTGAAACACCAAGCATCAAACCTACTGCGCAAATGATAAGTAAACGAATATCATCACCTGTACGAGGACCGTTTGGAGTAGGACCACTCATAGGAATATCACCATCAGGAATCTCTACGATTGTAGTTCCATTAGGAATTCTAATTACTTTACCTGGAACATAATTAATATGTTCATGGTCTTTTCCTGGTACAAAAATTGTCTCAGGTGTACCACTTGGAACAGTTACTGCACCGAACTTTACCATAAGCTGTGCAAGCTGTCTCATATAGTCGTTATTTACTGTCTGACCATCAAGCTTTATATCAAGATTAATTGTTCCTGCCTGATTATTAACTGTTCTACCAATGTAAAAGTAGTATGAACCATTAAGTCCAAGCTGCTTTAATCCCTGATTATTACCACCGATAGTACTACTATTGTAAATCTCTTCTGTCTTACCATTTAAATCATATGAAAGAACAAAATCATATGCACCACCAGAAGCTTTACTGTTTTCTTCAAGTGAAGAAATAACACTAGTAGATAAATACCAATCTGATTCATCCTTTGAAGCAGTATTCTTATAATCAATCATATACTTAACTTCATCACCTGGCTGTGCCTGCTTGCCGATTTTATCAGCAATATCATCACCATCAATGTTGTGATGTTCTACCTTTTTACCATCATATGTAACATTCCAATCCTCTAAATCACCCATGACAATTGTCTGAGCATCAGCCTTAACGGATGGAATAAAAGCTGCTACACAAGCTACAAGAAGGAATCCTAAAAAATACTTTTTCATTTATTAATCCTCCTCTCCTGTATGCTGTCCAGAATTACCTGGTTCAATAATCTGACCTTGCTGACCACCTTCACCTGGTTCATTTACCTGACCCTGCTGGCCACCTTCGCCTGGTTCATTTACCTGTCCTTGCTGGCCACCTTCGCCTTCACCAGTCTCTTCATGAGTCTGCTGCTCCTGACCTGGCTCAAGACCTTCTATACGAGTTCCATTTCCATTTTCAATAGAACCGATTACCATGTTCTCATCAGACAAATCTGTCTTGATTCCCCATGCTGCCCAAAGTGCATCATTTGCATTATGAGTCTGAACCCCCTGTGCTTTTGCAGAAACCTTAAGTAATCTATTTGCGTAATTATATGTTGTAGTAACAACACCACTAGTCTCACTATTAGAAGCATCAGTTGTTACTGCATCATTTACACGAATTGACTTTGTTAATTCAACAGTAGCTCCAACAGGAAGAGGTCTGTCAAGATAGCAAACCAACTGCTCCTTTGTAGCTGATTCTTCAATAATCCAATTTGCAGAAGCTGTAGAACCATCTGGATTTACGATTGTTGCAGTTGCAGGAATATTGAACTCAATAAGAGTTGGATCAAGAGTACAATCAGTAATACCGTCTGCTGTTGCCCAAGAACGATTCAATACAACTCTTGCATAGCAATCATAATTTTCTGATACATTCTTTATTGCGATAACTTCTTCGTAATCCTGACCGATGTGAAATTCTTCATCAGATTTCTCACCAAATCTGTCTAAAAGAACGCCATCCTCGTGATCAAGAGAATTTCCATTTTCAAGTATTTCTACTCCTACCTCAGCAGTTTTGAAGCTAAATTTGATATCATCTGATACCTCATTTATTGCAGCTCTAGTAGAACCTACACCACTAAGAACTAAAAGTGCGATTCCAGCTACTAAGATTGTAAGAGGATTTTTCAATAATTTTTTCATTATTCATTGTCCCCCTTATTCGAATCTGGATCCTCAGCAGGAACCGGTGGTAGATTTTCTGGTGCTACTGGAGGATTTGACTGCTCTGGTGCAAGTGATGGATCTAAATTATTTGTCGACTTAGCATAGATTGTAGACCAATCAGCAAATGGCTTTCCATCCTTGTCGTAGTGAACCTGTGTTGCTTCCTGCGAAATAATTACATTGAACTGCTCTGGAGCAACCTTCTGTCCCATTTCATCTGCCTGTGCAACAGGAGTAACCTTCAACTGTAAAGGCGAAGCTGTTTCACCCGGCTTTACGATTTTGTCATAATAGTAGTAGCCATCAGAACCAAGGCTCCAACCTTCTGACTTATCAGCTATCATCTCAACTTCGCACATACCACCATAAATAGCAATGGCTCTTACGAAGCAATCGTGATTTCCTGTATTTTTAATTGTGAGAATCTTTACCATATTCTCAAGTTCTTCCTCGAGATCAGTAGGTGTATTACCCATTACAACAGGTACCGCACCAGTAGCAAAAGCCATATCAGTAAAGTATGCCATCGCTGGCTTTACTGAAACTGCAGCTACCAAACATGCTGTTACTGCCAAAAGTGCTAAAAATTTCTTGTTCTTCATCAATTAGCACCTCCCTTAATCTTTGTCCACTTATAATTCTCACCCTCAAGCTTGAACTCATTTGTCACAGAAATGCTTCCTGTGTTATAAGTTCCAGAGTAATCATTCTTGAATTCAACTAATGTGGCATTCTCAACATTTGAAGTGCCCTCTACACGACGTGCACTGATAACAGTGTCTTCTTCTTCGATTTTATCACCAGCAACAATTGTTCCTGTATAAGTTGACTCACCATCAACCTTGTAAGAACCACCAGCATAAACCTCAGAAACTGTATATGTAGAACCAGCTGGAAGATTTTCGATTACGATACTATTTGTACCGATACCATTAAAATCAACTGCCTGAACATCATCATAAACCTTTGTCTCACCATCCATAACAACAATCTTGAAAATTGCTGTTGTAGGCTGAGCCTTTCCATCAGCAGAAAGTACCTCGTAGAATCTCTCAAGATCCTTTTGAATAACTAAATCGCCAAGACGATCCTTTGTACCAACCTTTGCATTTGCAACGATATCATAGTTCCATGAATCATCTGTTGCATCTTGTGAAAAGTAGTTATTCTGTGGAGCAGCGATAATGAAGCTTGTAAACTGATATGCCTCTGTCTCACTTTGTGCATCATCTATCATTACAAGATAGATACCATTTGCAACCTCAACCACATCAGAACCATCTGTCAAATCAACATCAATTCCAGAAACCTGATTATTTTCAACGTATGCCTTTGCTGTATCAACAAATTCTGCTATCTCATCAGCTTTAGCCTCCTCAGAGCCTGCAAGCTTTGCATAAGCATCAATGTCAATTGCCTCTGAAGAGAACTGACCTGTTTGGCTTACCTCACCAATCTTATATAAGTGACCTGAAATTGTTCCCTGGATTTTAGCTATATCCTCTACTGTCGCCTCATCAACATTGATAGTAACCTTTGAAGTTTCCTGATCAATCTTGCCAGCAGCAAAAGAATGATATACACCAAAGCTTGTAGCCGCAACAGCTACTGCAGCAATAAGTGCCACTATTTTACTTTTTTTGAAAAATAATGATTTCACTGATTTCCTCCCTCAGCATCTTTAACTGATTTATTTCCCCTTTTTTTGAAAATCTTTCTAATTATCAAAATAAGAATAATTGCAATAACAAGTCCAGCGATAAAAATCATCATATAGTAATTCTTTACTGTAGCAACAACAGCTTCAGCGCCGGATTTTGGAGCATCCTCTTCACCCAAATACTCAACACGTGAGCCTCTAACCAAGAGTCTATGCGTATTCACACCATAAGGTGTACATGTAAATAAAGTAACATAATCCGTACCTGGTTCAATAGCCAGTGCCTCAGTAAGCGCATCTACATCATCCGCTGGAACCATAGGTAAAATCTGGTCAACCTGATAAGCCAAAACTTCATCAAGAACATGGATATAGAACTTGTCGCCTTCCTTCAACTGATCAATATCAGTAAGAAGCTCAGCAGTCGGCAAACCTCTATGACCTGCAATAACAGAGTGTGTATTCTCACCACCAATAGGAAGTGCTGTACCATTTAGATGACCTAATCCAGTCTGCAAATCAGCATCTCTGGTGCCATGCTTAATAGATAGCTTCAGATTAATCTTTGGAATAGAAAGATAACCCATTACTCCATCATTATTTGGATTTAAAGTTTTATAATAATCAGAGTTTTCAAATTCTTCATCAGAAGTCTGAGTGTTGAAAACATCTGAATATATCTCATTTGTAGTAATCAAAGAATTGAAATCTCTGGCCTGTTGCCAAGCGGCAGAAAAATCTTCTTCCTTCATTTCCAACAGACTATCATCATAATCTGCTATCAATCGGCTCTGTACGTAATTGTTCCATTCATTTGAAATGACTGGATATGACAATAATCCAAAGCCCGCTATGAAAAAAATCACAAGTACAACACTAAGAATTTTTCTCATCTAGTGAATCCTTCCTTGCTTTTCTTCTATCATAAAATAACAATCCAAACCAAAACAGTGCTACAATCGCAAGGCCTACGATAACCCAAAGACCATAGCTGGTACGAAGACTAACAAATCCGTTTGTTGGTACCTGAGCATCTGCAAGAAGCTCTGGTGTGTACTCTACTCTGTGTCCTCTGACCATAAGACGATGTGAATTCACACCATAAGGGGTACATGTCAAAAGTGTACACAAATCTTTGCCAGTTTCTACTGTAAGAGGTGATGTATCTTCAGGCTCTACCACCGAAATTTTATCAACCTCATATGCTAAATATTCATCCATTATTTTGATGAAAAAATTGTCGCCCTCTTCAAGCTGATCCAAATCAGTAAAAAGCGTCGCGCTAGGCAAACCTCTATGCGCAGACAAAACTGAATGTGTATTCTCACCACCTACTGGAAGTGATGAACCCTGTAAATGACCTACACCCTTCTGCAAAACCTCTTCTGAGGTAGTATGGAAAATCGGCAGATTAACAGCAATCTTTGGAATCTCAACTTCACCCATGATGCCATCATCTGTGGCATTAAGCATAGACAAATAAAGCTCATCTGCACCAAGCTGCTCAGCTTCTGCAAAGGAATCTGGCAAGATGCTTGGAAGTAAATCCTTGTTATAGGCATCTGCAAGTTCAAGCTCATTTTGAACATCAAGTGAACCATCATCGATTGCTTCTGAGATTAAATTCTCATGAGCATCGACAAGTCTCTTCTGCACATGATTGTTCCATTTATTGGCTACAAATGGGTACACCAACAAGGACAAACCAACAACCATGAGAACTATAACACCTATTAATTTAATATTTTTACTAAAAAATGTTTTCATATTGTTGAACTCTCCTTGATGTTGTACCCTGGCCAGGAAAAACCTGACCAGAGATAACACCAATTATTAATTATTTATTTCACTATTAATATACAAGATTATCTAGCGTTCTTCTTGCGTGTTGCAAAGAAAAGACCAGCAGCAACTACCATGATAGCTACACCAAGTACTGTGAAAATTGTTGTACCAATACCACCAGTGAATGGAAGTGAGCTAAGCTTTGTATTTAAGATAGTGTTGTCATTCTCTGTGAAGTTTGAGAATGTGTACTTCTTTGATCCATCAACTGTTGTCTCTTCTGCACCTGTAAGCTCTGTAATGTTGTTCTCTGGAAGCTTGTATCCAACTGGAGCCTCTGTCTCTTCTACATAGTATGTATCCTGAGCATCAAGATTTTTCCATGTGATGTTACCATTTGCATCAGTAACCTTTACATCATCAATTGCTGTAACCTTTACATCAGCACCGTTAACCTTGATTGTTGCTGTACCGTTCTCATCAGCCTTGTAAAGCTGGAACTTAGCACCTTCAAGCTTTGTACCTTCTTCATCAGTCTTAACGATTGTAGCAATAACCTCAGCTACTTCAACTTCGTCAGAAGACTTCTTATCACCAACTACAGCTTCGATTTTGTTATCTACATTTCCTTCACCAGCGATAGCTGTATATGTAACAACTACATCCTGGTTTGCAAGTGCTGCATCATAATTAAATACGATGTTCATCTTATCTGTATCAGCATAAGCATTTACTGTGTAATCAACACCAGCCTTAAGCTCTGTCTCACCAACAACTACCTTAAGAGACTCACCCTTGAATGTAGCATTTGTAAGAGCATCGTTGATTTCATATTTAGGATTGATTTCAGCCTTTGAGAAGAATGGGTAAACCATCTCAGCCTGGAACTCTACTTCATCGCCAGGATCAACTGACTTGTCATCCTCGTTTACGATATCCTTCTTAATTGTGATATCAGAACCCTTAGCCTTAAGAGCGATTGACTTTGTGCTGTCAGCAGGAACATAAACAAGCATTGGAGCATAGTTATAACCTTCCTTGCTTGCTGTGATTACATACATACCAGCCTTTGTAAGTGTAAGTGTTGTAGAACCCTCTGTTGTTGCATACTTAGCAAATGCTGTTGCAGCGTTTGCAATATCAGAAGAAGCTGTCATCTTACCAGCCTCAAGGATACCATCCTCTTTCTCCTCTTTCTGACCCTTAGCATATGCAATAAGATTCTTGATAGTAATATCAGAAACTACGCCTTCTACAAACTTCCAACCATCTGTTGCTGTACGATCTGCAGCAACGATCTGGCCATACATAATCTTTGCATCATCTGCATTTGAAATTGTTACAGTTACATTTGTTTTTTCGTTTGTCTCAGCAGCAAAAGATGTTACACACATAGCAAACATCATAACGATTGCGAGTGCTAATGAAACGATTTTGTTGAGTTTCTTCATTTCTTTGAACTCTCCTTTTCTTACTTAATTATTTTCTTGTTCTTGTATAATAACAGGACACCTGCAAACATGAGCAAGATACCCCCTATTATATAAATGTAAACACCGGAACCACCGGTTTCAGGTAATGAGTATGCTACCATATCTTCTACTTCAAAAGCTAATGTAGCAACCATCTTATTGATGCCTCCAAAGTTTTCAAATTGATTAGCAAAAGTAAGCTGCTTTGAAAGTACTTCAGTCTCAACTTTTGTTCCGGCATCCTTTTTAGTAATCTTTACTGTATATACCCCTTCACCTACAGGAGCAATTACTACAGTATATATATCCTCACTGAGTGCATATCCTGAAGGAGCAGATACTTCTTCTAATTCATAAGTACCAAGTCCAAGATTTGCAAACTCAAGCAAAGAACCTGTCATATTTTCTACACTTAATGAGCCATTGAACTTTTCATTTTCGATATATCCATCTTTGGTAGTAAGCTTATATTTCGCACCAGCCAATTTTTCTTTAGTGCTACCAGAAATCTTTGTAACATCAAGCTTTGCTGCAACTACATTGATAAGATAATCAGCAGTTGCTTTAATTGTTGTCTTAACAACATGTTCACTACTTGACATATGTGGTCTGATATATTTCTGATTTACATACAATCTATCTCTATCTTCATATGAAATAGGTTCGTACTTCACTTCAAGCGTATATGCATAAACCTTTTGTCCAGTTTTCTTTGCAAAATATGATTTTTCACCAAGTCCTAGAAGTCCTCTAGATATAATGAATTCATCATCTGCTGGCTCTTTTACAATTTGACAAGTAAACTTTCCAACAACATCATTGTTAGTATTTTTGTAAGCGTATTCAAATGAACCTTTTTCAAGCAATACCTTAATCTGATCATCATCAAGAACCTGCTCACCATTTTCAAGTCCCTGGAAATTTGTTCCTGTTAACTGCTTTAATAATTCAGCCTTAATCTCCTGCGGACTAATTTGTTCATTTAAAAATACTGTTTTCTCTTTTGAGAGAAGATTAATATTTAATAATCTGACATTTATTGTTGGTACGTCAAATGGCATAAAATCTTTACCGTTAGGCTTCACACCAGAATCTGTAGTATTAGTAGAAATAATATTTCCACCCATGAAATTAGCCTTCGCTTCAATAATGAACTCAGCCTTCCAATTTGAAATAGGCTTTTCCTTATCACCTGTAAGGGAACCTAATTCTTGATTATGCCATACAATCTTAGTAAATCCATCCTCAGAAATTGTAACTGAAGCCGATCTTCCCGCAATCATATATGTACCATTCTTTACAATCTTATTACCATCATCAGCAATAAGGATAAATCTATTATCGACAACATCAACTACATCACCATTATCAGGAATGTACTCTGTAGTAGTATTTGTAATAATAGTTGAAATCTCATCAAACATACTTGCAAGCTGTGATGACTCTGCCTTGAATACATTTCCATCAGAAGCACACTTATTCAAAATACCGCTAGCAGTATCATTTGCTGAAGTTATAGTTTGTAAATCAACTCCAACAGAAATTATCTTTGCGTCATTAGATTTAATTCTATTAGCTGCAGCAATAACCTCATCCTTAGTACATCCATTTGGACATCCATCAGTAACAAAAACAACATACTTGTCAGCTTTGTCATCCTTTAAACCGCTCTGTTCAAGACGATTTGCAATTGCACTTAAGCCAAGATTCTGATTCGTACCGCCCTGTCCAGCAATTTGATCCACATTGTAAAGACTATCAATTTTAGATTTTAACTTTCCTCTATTGTCAGCAGTAATAACAAAAATATGGTCATCTACAAAATTTCCATTTGCTTTATTATGATAACTGTCAGCACTATCAAACGAACTTTCAACTACATTAGAATAAAAACTTACTAATGAAACTTTTGTTCCAACAGGAAGCTTATCAATTAATGACTTTGTAGCCTCCTTCATATAATCGCCACGAAGCTTACCCATTGTTTCACTACTTTGAACATATACTGTTCCAGCACTTTCAAATGGATTACCACTAATTATTTTATTAGAATTGCTCTGCAAAGCATCATCAGTCTTAACCCAACCACTTTTGCTACCATTGTAAATATAGTTATACCTATATACAAATGCTGACGAATCATTTCCAATTGTATAATATGTCGTATTCTTATCAAAAGAATTTATGTTACTGTTTGTAACATTCGCCTTAACTAATCCAGTATGGAAATCCATTGAACCCGATACATCAAGACAAAGCATTACATCAATTGGCTTTTCAGTTGAATTTGTTTTTGTAACCTTATCTCCCGATGCTGTTTCAAGCACAATCTTAGCCTGTCTATTTAAATAATTGTAATCCTCAGCAGTCTTTGAAACAAATGAATATGGCTCACTTACTGGATCATAATGATTGTATACATTACTAAATGTAACTAATGTTGTTTGAGCAGCAGTAACAGGTGCTATTACAGATTTCTTTTCATTTAAATTTCCGCTAGAATAAATATTCTTTACAGCGCCATTCAAGGTAACTGTTGTTACGAAATCCGAAATTGTATACTTACCACCAGAACTATTTTCAATACGCTCTTCAACAACCTGATAATTTCCATCTGGTAAACCATCAAACAACGCGTATTGACCATCCTTAATTACAAATGTACCGTCAGTTGTTTTTCCAGAGAATACCTCTTTATCATATGCATCAAAAATCTTATACGAAGCATCAATTGGATGTGTATTCTGATCATACACTCTAAAACCATATCCTGTATCCGGATCAATTTTCTCAGAACTATTTACATTCTTTGAAACATAGAGCGCACCCTTTGGTAATGTTTGAAGGTTAAACTTAACCATACAGTTTGAATAATCATTACCTCGTTCCAAATAGAACATCTTCATAGTATGAGCTGTATTGTCAGCAAATGTATCGTTTTTAAAAAGGGATTCATCTGTAACACCAGCTTTTTCAAATGCTTTTTTTATTGTTGTACTTGTTCCAAGAGTCGTATGACTTGCTGCATCAACAGTAACAACACCAGTTGCAAAATTGATTTTTCCACTTACCTTTTGGTGAATACCACCAATATCAAGCACAAGGACATCATCAATAAATACCCAAAGATCATCATCACCAGAGAATTCATATATCATATCATCTCCAGTTTTAATTTTTCCATCTTTAGGCTGGATAAATGCAGTATCTACTGTCATACCAAAGAAATGATTGATATATGGACTACCCAAATCATCTCCCTTATCTTTGGAATCATAACTATCTGCATTTGCATACGCCGTAAAAGGATAAAAACCAACTTTTTTTCCTTTATAAACCTTAAACTCAGGTTTTTCATCATCAATCGTTTCAGCAATAGTTGCAAACTCTTTATCACTATCGTAAGAATAATAGCCTGTATTTTCATCATACTTAAACAAGCCATTTAATCCTATATATGCACTCTTATTATCATTCGTCTGTTCGTTAAACAAATAACTCAAAGAATCCTTATTGCCAAAATTAATCACAGGATAACCATCAGCAAGTTTATTTTTTACAATCCCCTGATATGCATAGCCTAAACCATTGCCTCTATCACCTGTAAAATCATTTTGTTCTCCGTAATTCTTACGATTATTGTAATATGCAGAAAACTTTAAATCATGATTTCTGTTAATACCCTGACTCATTTTGGAATCAGAAGCAGCCTCGCTTCTGCCAGAATCACTTACAGTATAATCAAAAAGATTTAATCCTATCTCACCACTAACATCAGGACGCTCATTTAATGAAGAATCCTTATCATAGATAAAGCAAATTCCTACATTCGAATTATTGTATGCACCATTTGAAGAATCTTCTGAAGAACTTATTCCAATATCATCCAACGAATATGTATTATTCTTATATATTCTTTTTACAGTGTACTTACTATTTTTATATTCTACTGATATCGAGTCAGCCTTCTTCTCGTATTCATTCTTGAATATTTCTCCAGGAATTTGACCCTCATCATGAGATTCCAGATTGCTTTCTTTATCAATTGAACTTCCACTCTTCCACTGTTTTGGCTGTGTATATCCATCTTTAAATACAACTGCCCTTCTAAATGTATAGCCAGAATACTCATCCTCGTAATCTGCTAAAGATATCGTTTTCTTATTGTTTTTTAACGAAACCGACACCTTTTTATTGTTATTATTACCAGGCAATGCATTCATTTCTGTATCATAATAATACAAATTCAATTTCAAACGATTTCTATCATTCCATGTAATAACATACTTTGAAAATGTATCTGAAGTAATCTCAACATCCTTAACAGCTTTGTCCTTTGTTGTATTTATTTCAGCATTTCCAGCCTCAGTTAAATCCTCAACCTTATCTTTAACCTCATTTATGTGAAGAACAGAAACTGCAACTCCTTCTTCTTCCTTTGCTGCGTCCGGAATTACTGATTCCTTATAATCAAGATTAACCTTAACATCATCCTCGGGTTCAATCTCTTCGCCAGACTCAATATCTACGAAGCTAATATCGTATGCAAGGAAATCAAATATTTCATAATCATTCTCTTCTGCATCAGCCTCAATTTTTTCCTCAACCTCTTTATAATCTGAAGCTGTCTCATCATCATCTTCTTTAATAGGAAGAACAACCAAATCGCAATTTTCTGGAACAGCACCAGAAACTGTAACAACAACTTCATCATCTTCATATACTAAAGAAGGCTCTTTTTCTTCCTCTTCATCTACTTTTTCAATCTCTTCTCCACAAAGATCGCAGATGCCATCTTCATCTTCATCAATGTGCTCGCATTCCTCTGTTTCATTTTTCTCTTCAACAGAAGCATCTTCTTTTAATTTCTTCTCAGCATCTGCCTCTTCATCTTCTGATTCCGCATCCTCTTTTTCAGAAGCATCCTCATCAGAAGCTTTCTCGTCAGACTTCTTTACATCTTCCTTTGAAGATGACTCAGACTTCTCCTCAGACTTCTCCTCAGACTCAGAACTCTTTGAACTTGTCTCGCTAGATGAATTTGAGCTAGATGAATTGCTCTCTTCAGATTTGCTTTCAGATGATTTACTCTCATCAGTTGTTGACTCGTTATTTACTTCTCCAGCTAAAACAGATACTGGTTCAGAAAAAATTAAACCTGCACACAAAACTAATGAAAGTATTCTATTCATTAATGGATTCTTTTTCATTTTAAAAAATGCCTCCGCCTTATTCTTCACTTTTACTCTCCGCTCTGTACAAAAATTATCAGAGCTCAGTCACACGTCGGTCACACGGATAAATCTGTAGTATTCAATTTTCGTGAATTTTTATCCTACACGTATTACCCTTAAATAATAATGAAACCTGCGTAACATTTCTTCACTAACGCAACAATATTATTTATATTACATCGCTATATAAATGTGAAGAAACTAGGCAAAAAGCAAAGGATTTTGGCAAAAAGCATTATTAATTAAAATTTATTTATTAAAATTCACAATTACTTCACAACTTAATCGTTTACTTAATTTTTTTTACATAAAATGCGGTTTTTTCTGCATATTTATTCACACTTTTTGCATAAAAAACATAAAAAAAATGTGTTTTCGTTAAGTATGATGAATATAATAATAAAAATTTACTATTTTAACATACCTCCACAAAATAAAAAGACTTCATAATCCCGTAGGAAATGAAGTCTATGACTTTTTTTATCTAAAGCACTTTGTTTTGTATATAGCAATCAAAAATATAATTCGGATTATCATAGTAAAAACTACTATTATAATCATCTATCTTCATACTGATAGCGGAGTTATATACTTCCATCAATGCTACTATAACATCCATTTTCTTTTCTTCAGCAACCATTCTTATCAGTCTTCTATACACCTTCCCTATATCCCAATGAGAGGGAACAGCATATCCGCACTCGGACACATTATCAAATTTTCCATTACAAATATTTGCATCTGATACAAACATATCACAAACAGAATCTATATTGTCAGAATGGTACACATCCGCCAGCTCATAAATTTTGCGTATTCTTATTTCACCTAATTGATTTACCACATCGCTTCTTTTATTTTTTGTTTTACGGGAAATATAATCAATCAATCCACAGGTAAAAAATAGATTATTATTCTCTTGTGATTCTCTACCCTGACCAACCATTATTCAACCTCCTCATATCCTCTATACGTCAAACACTTCAACGATTCTTCTGTACAAAACACAATCTGATGTGTTGGATATTTAAACTTTGCTAAAACCCAAAACTGCTCTCGCGTAATTGTCCCATCAATATAATCTGATACATATGAATATATCTGATCATCAGCCATAGCACCAATCACAATATCATAATCATGTATCTTTCCACTTCTACATGCAACAATAAAATTTAACCATTCTTCTGTCATTTCATTAAATTCTAAGATTTTCAAATTTTCTGACATTCTAACATCATATATAGAAACAATCTTTGTGTCATATCGTCGAGCCCATCTTTGAGCTTGTTCTTTGATTACAGTACAATAGAAGCCTGTACCAAAATCTTTCGTATTTTTGTTTTTTCGTATCTCAGGTTTATTAACAATTTGATATCCACCATGATATACAGTCATCATCGCCATAGCATTCCTCCGACTTAACACGATTTAAGTTTATCCATAATACTCGAATTAAAGACCTCGCCACTTACCGCCAGCATCCGCTGTAGTTGCTCATTTAAGCTTAATTCACATTCAGCTTTATCCTGCATTAATTTTTGCAGTCTTTGCTTAAAATTCTCATAGCCTGCAATTGCATACATATTATTTGGGCAAACAAAGCGTTTATTGTGAGCTGTCTCTTCAAAAGCTAAGATAACATGCTTGTTAATGAATGCTCTTCTAAGCGCATCCACAATCTCGCCCTCGTGATTTATATCTAAGTAGAAGTCGCACCTCTTAAAGAGATTTTCTAATTCCTTCATGCTTACATTTGGATATAAGTGAACATTCTTGTATTGTTCATGCGCCATAAGCTTAGCAGACATCTCGGTAAGAGCAGCCACGTAAAAATGCATGTCAGGAAAATCAGTAGCAAGCTGCGCCAGCTTTTCAACATTTTCTGTATTTGTACAGATGAGAGCCTTTGGCTTTCCTTCGTTTTCTTTTTCAAAGGAATAAACAAAGCCCAGCTTTGAAAGCTTATCTTTATTAGCGCCAAGTTCAATAAGCTTTTCGTAGGAATGTAAGTCCTGCACGATTACATGATCACATCTTGTTGCCTTGTCATCAAAAATATAGCGCATATTTCCAGGGATACTATCATAGGTTGGCTCCTGCCAAAACAGAATATCACCTTTACCAGCTTCATTTTGACTAAGCGCATTTGAAACAAAAAATGGTGTCGATAAAGAGTTAAAAAACAATCGCTTCTTATCGAAGCCAGCTTTCTTCATAAAATATGCTAAAAACTCAGTCCTGTTCTTAAACATCTGAATATGATTTATTTCATTTAATATGATGCCACCTGTCACAAAATTCTCGACAACCACATCACGTCCATTCACATCAAAATATGTTTTAAATACTCTTTTGCCATCTTTGTTTAAAGTTGTCCTTGCATAAAAGGCACCATACTTATTGAAGTGGTCGCAAAATCTTGCAACACCATTTTCATCGAGCCAATCCACAACCTTCACATAACGCTTATGCTTTGGTTCAGCGTAGAAGATTTTAGCACAATCCCTTGAAAAATCTTTTACTCTGCCCTCGCTATTTGTTCCGCTGATTTCCCAAAAATCAGGAATTGGCACCTCATTAAAATAAAGAGGCTTTCCTTTAATCTTGTCGCATTTTGAAAAATCGCCACAAAACCATTCAAAAGGATTTACTACACCGTCTGGCAAAAAACCATCATCATTGATGCAAACCGCCTCGACCTCAATTTTTGAATTAATAAATGAATTGTATAAATCCTGACTTCCCTGCGAAAAGAAATCAAAGAATAATACTATATCGTTTTTTCTATCGAAAGCTTCCATTTCTTTTCCACCTCACCTGTCAGATATTTTTCTGCGACCTCATATGAGTGCTGTGACATCATTGGCACATTTGCCTCTGTACAAAATTTAACTATTGCATCCACTAAGCTCTTTTGACGAAGTGTTGCATCCATGCCTACAACATAATTGAGTTTGTAGCCATTTTGACCTTCATCAATAAATTCCTGATTTCCGTATCGCACATTAAAACCGATAATTGGAAGTCCTGAACCAATAGCCTCCATAAGTGTCAAGCCAAAGCCCTCGCTTGTAGAACCTGAAAGATACGCCTCGTATCCAACATACACATCCGTCAAATCCTGCTGTCCCATCAGACGAATATAATCTGAAGCATCCTTTTCTTTAATTAATGCCTTAAGTCTCTTTGCTTCGCCACCTTCACCATAGATATCAAGTGAAACATCTGGCACAATCTTTCTGGCTTCGACGATTGCATCTACCAGCCAATCAACATGCTTTTCTGTCGCAAGACGACAGGCAGTAATGAAATAATGACGCTTTCTTGGTGCTGAAGGTCTATTCAAATTTTTTAAGCTTCCAACTGGAATAGTATCAATACGTGGTGTCACATAATAATATTTTTCAAACTGCTCACTCAAAAGCTTATTCTGCGCATCTGTTGCTGTAATATAAAATGCAATATGCTCATGATTTGCAAAAGAATACTCATAGTAATTGTTCCAAAGGATATTGTCATCATCTGTGCTGTTCTCCGAAAAATGGTCAGCGTGAATAACAATTCCTATCTTTGCCGGATACGCATTTTTTAAAATACTCTGACCGATTCCTGTAGTTCTATCGATAATCACGATATCCTCAGAAGTCAGCTTCAGGCTTCGCACCATATATCCTACGAAATCCTCTTTTGAATAAAAAATCTCATTTTTAAACTTGTATACAACGCTATCGCCATCAATGATTTCATCAAAAGCAACAGAACCATCCTGATTAAAGAAGCGACGCTGATAGCAGTGTGCCTGATTATCAAGTGGTGCATAGT
The DNA here is from genome assembly GCA_045617805.1 of Pseudobutyrivibrio sp. Classification (GTDB taxonomy): domain Bacteria; phylum Bacillota; class Clostridia; order Lachnospirales; family Lachnospiraceae; genus Pseudobutyrivibrio. The sequence continues at coordinate 19,609 of JAZLJM010000072.1, read as the reverse complement.
ATTCGCTAAAAAGTCGACCAGAGGTGTAGAAATCTTTTCTAAGGAGACACTGCTTTACTACCATCTCTACGCGACTGACAAATTCTTCACTTTCATTTGTAAAGTAAATTCTATAAAAGGTATCGTCACCAAAATCCAACTTGCCTATTTTCCCATCACGAGTATATGTGTATCCCTCTGAAGCCGTAAAGTTCTTGAAATCCTCAAGCGTAAAAACAGTCGGTGATTTTTCAAAATCCGTAAAATATGAATAAAGCCACTCTACCTCATCATCTTCAAAACCGATATTTCTCGTCATATCCCACAAGCTATCACGAACAAAAACATCTGTAAAAATGAACTTGGCCTTTGCGCCGATATTTCTAAACATCTTTGCTCTATAGCTCTGTGCATATTCAACTCCACTAGGCGCCCAACCCATTCCCAAATTGAAATTATAAATCATAAACTTCTCCTAAGGTAAAATAATATGTACTTTTTGCTCCTTGTCTACTCTGACTTCACTGAGCATAATATTTCTTACAATATTTCTTTTAATATCCTTTTCCATCTTATAAAATGACTCAAGAGCTTCTGCCTGATATTCAAAAAGTGGATTCCTCTGAGCCGAATTTCTTCCAGAAACAGCAGCCTTCAACTGCTGCAAATAATCAACCTGTTCAATCCATGCATCATCAATAGCATTTAATGTAGCCACACGTATAAAATCTCCCAGATATTTCTCATTTTTTACACGATCCTGCTGATAGGCATATGATTCCTTGGCTCTTTTTATTACATAATCCACTACACTGGCTTTATCAGAAAGCTCAAGCTTTTTGGCAGCTTCATCCATCGTATAAGAAATATTATCAAGTAAATACCGATTAAACTCAGACGTAGAAAGCTCTCCTGCTTCCTGCAAATATGTATTTACCGTTTCCTTCACCAGTTCAATAATTCTATCGTATGGAACAGTTCCGCCATCTAAAAGATTATTTCTAATGTCATACATAATACCTCTCTGTTTTTGAAGTACGATATCATAATCCTTCGCTGACTTTCTCGAAGAAACTCCATGCTCCTCATTAATTCTCTGCGAATCATTCACTACATGCTTTATCCAAAGCTTTGGAATAGGAAACTTGCTTTCAATTATTTTTTCCATTTTTTCAGAATCAGAATTCTGTTCCACAATATCATCTTCCAATGAAACAAAGAACTGACTATAGCCTGGGTCACCTTGACGGCCAGCTCTACCACGTGCCTGCATCTCATCACGTACATTTTGCATACGTCCAACGCCGATTACCACCAAACCACCAAGTTCCTTTACACCAGGACCAAGCTTGATATCTGTACCACGCCCTGCCATAGAAGTTGCAACTGTCATCGCACCTGGTTGTCCTGCTTCTTTGATTATCTCAGCTTCCCAAAACGCATTATTTGCATTCAAAACGGAATGTGGGATATGCTGCTTCACCAAAAGCTGCGAAATCACCTCTGTATCAGAAATCATTGTTGTAACAAAAAGTACCGGTTGCCCCTTTTCATGCTTTTCAAGTGCCAAAGCAATAGCACTTTCAAACTGCTCCTTGGAATCTCTAAAAAATAAATCCGGCATATCCTTACGAATCTTAGGATGATTGGTAGGAATAACAGCAACTTCTTTTCCATAAACATCCAAAAGTTCATCCTTGTCACTATAAATCGTTCCACTCATGCCTGAAAGCTTTGGAAACATACAGAAAAAATTCTGATATGTGACAGATGCCATTGAACGATTCTCCTGGGAAATCTTAACCTTCTCCTTGCATTCAAGTGCCTGATGCTGACCGCCTCGAAGCTTTACGCCCTTTAGCATACGTCCAGTACTCTTATCTACAAGAGCGACCTCATTTTCCTCTGAAACAACATATTCTTCACCACAGGTAAAAGACAAATTTGCTCTCAAAGCAAGAATCAGATGACGATATAATTCAAAATATTTTGGATCAAAAATATTCTCAATTCCGAAATAATCCTCAGCGTAGGATAGCCCCTCCTCTGTAAACCAGACACTTTTATCCTCACGCTCGTAATCTCTGTCTTCCTCCAAAGTCGATACAAAAAAATCTGTACTATCATAAAGATTGGACTGAACTCTAGGCGCGCCTGAAATAACAAGTGGTGTATTTGCACTATCCAGCATTACTGAATCAGCTTCGTCTACAATAATATAGTTAAAATCTCTTAAGAATCTTTCTTCTGCCGACTTAACAAGATTGTTTATCAGATAATCAAACCCAAGTGCACTATGCGTCGTATAGACAATATCACTATCATAGATTTCTTTCTTTTCTTTATTATCGAATTTGTCATTCTCATTACGCTTTACACCAGCAGCGATTGTCAATCCCATGAACTCATATGCTGGTCCCATCTCCTGAGAATCACGAAGTGCAAGATACTCATTATTCGTAACAAGAAAAGCACCCTTCTGTTCGATAGCATTTAGATAAAGTGGCAAAGTTGCCGTAAGGGTTTTTCCTTCACCTGTACACATCTGTGCCAAATATCCCTTGTGAAGAGCAATACCTGCTAAAATCTGCACATCAAAAGGATACATTCCAAGCGTACGTTTGTCAGCTTCACACATTGCCGCAAAAGCCTCAGGTAAAATGTCATCCAAGGTTTCCCCTGCCTTTAGTCTCTGTCTAAATACATCAGTAAGCCCTGATAATTCCTCATCAGGTAATGCTTCCATCTTATCCTTATGAAGTTTTACCTTTTCGAGTTCTTTTTCTAGTTTTTTTAGAATCCTCGTTGTCTTTTCTTTCTTCATAATCCTCTATCTCTTCAATGGTAATGGAATGAAATGTAAACTCTGTCATTCCTGCATTTATTAATTGCATCTTATAGCTATAGGTTTTAAGTGGGCAGGAAAATTCTTTTTCCTCATCTCTAATATTTACAAATCCTGCCTCTCGTTCGTATCTATCAAGAAACACCAGCCTTACAAGACAGCCCGTATTCTGAGGTGTTGTCACATCTACCTTTATCCTATAATGACTCTCGCCATCAATTAACGGCAAAGTTGGTTCAATACGCATCATTTGATAATTGGTCTTAGAAAACCATTCCTTAATAACTGTTCCAGGCGGCATTAATTCATTCTTAAAATGAACATCATGCCTATTTACATATTCTATTTCTGATCCATAAAGATATGTGTTGGAACCATATTCGTTCCAATACACCTTCCAGCTAGTTTTCTCCATCTGCTTCTCTCTCCCAGGCACTTAATACCATATCCCATTTTTCCAAAAGTTTTCTTGTTGTAAACTGCAAACCTAGTTGATATGAATATACTTTGGCATTGTTCCAATTTTTTAATCCATCTAAAAAGTACGTAAGGGATTGTGGTATCTTGGTCAAATCCTTTATTATAAGACCATTTTCTTTTTCAACTACATATTGAGTCTGACGACGAACAATCTGCGGGATAGCTGTACTAAGACAATTAATCTGCAGATATAAATCTGGATTATGGCGCATATCCAACAAAACTCTTTGTTCTCTGACGCACTTACTTACAGACAGCTCATCTACACACTGTTCTACAAAGAAAAGTGTTGGGACTTCTTCTTCACCTTCAAGCCTATCGATGTCATTTTCTCCCTTTTTCTTTTCATCTGGTTGAATTGTCCATCTAGGATCAAACCCACCTTCTATAAGTATCTGCGATACTCTATCAAGTACTCGCTGTGGTTTATCATATTCAGCATTTCTAGTAAACAAATGCACTCGCGCCATTTCATTTAAACCAAGATAAATCGCAAGCTGCTTGATTATCATCTCGAATCTATCCTCTGGTAAATCATCTATTGGCACAAGAATTTTCTGTACACTAAGCTGCTGACTAATTCCAAAATCAACTCTGGAATCATATGGCGAAATATCAACTATATGTTCCATTTCTTCTTCCATATCTCGATTGAGATATCGAGTCGTCGCCTCAGAATCTGTAATAATATATCCTGCATTTTTCACCATAGCTTTAGCGTCACTGTAATCCCTAACTCTAAAGCGTTCGCCATAAAACGAAAGGATGTATTTCTTATCCTGCAAAACATCTCGCATAACCTTCATATTGTACTCATGCATTGCCGCACAAAAAATGTCATCATCAGAAGAATTTTCCAGATGCGCCTCAAAAACCTCACGAATCATTTCAGAGATATTGTTGTAATATACCTGCTTAAAATATCTCTTTTCGCCGCCATCACCAGCGCCATTAGATAACAAATAGTAATTTGTATTTTCATTTAATTCGATATAACCTGTAGGCGAATATTCTCTGAATTTTACAACACCTGATTCAGTAAGGTAATCCGTAAAGACCAACTCGTCATTCTCATAAACCTCAGTTGATGAAACAAATCCTCTATCATCATAAATATTACGCCTATTCAAAGTACCATGCGTATACATGCTTACTTCAATAGGATTACCATCCTCACCAAATTCAATTTTTGCATACTTAACACCATTCAGATATGCCAGTACAACAAACGGTGTATATACAAATTCTATTCCCTCAGGCCATTTAAGATGACGAAAAGAAAAAACTGTCGCCTTTTTCTTTGTAACCTCCTGAATTGAATCAAAAACTGACCAATATGGTGCATGGAACACACCCTGTCTATGCAGAAAATGTCGGAAATTTGGTGTATAACTCAAAAGCAAAATCTTATAATCCATCTTTGCATTGCGATGAAAAAGCTGAACCTGCTTTACTGTATCATCAAACTCTGTATGCATTCGTCTGGAATACCAGCATTGCTCTAATTCTCTAAATTTATTCTGTTTATACCAGGCTGGAATAAAATATAACATCTGTACTCCTCAAACTTTCCTACAAAAATGGCATGTAGGCATCATAGTCTCTAACCGCAATATATTCTCTATACAAATTACATAAAACACCAACAAGTGCCATCATAATAGTTGGTAAAGAAATCAATTCCTTTGCAACACTTCCTCTAAGCTGCATTACTAAAGGAAAACCTATAGCAATTGCCATAAAGGTCGCACTGACAAATGAAAGAGCAAGTACCACCTTTGTCAAATACTGCTTTGTCTTTCTACCTGCACGAAGTCCTGTAATACTATCTCCACCTTTGGACAAGCCCTCTGCCATAGACTTAGGTCCAATCATAACAAGTGAAAAGGTAATTGTAAGAGCATACAAAATAATTATATAAGTAATTACTCCAACCAAAGAGTCCGTAGTCATTCCAGAACAAAAAGCTATCACCGTCTCATTTGTAGGGTTTGTCGCCATAATTGCCATACACAAATACATCGGAATCATAAAAAAAGCTGAAGTAAACATAACTGGCATCATACCTATTGGATTAAGCTTTATTGCAATATAATTTTTGTCTGAATAAATACTATGAATAGAAATCCTTTGCATTGGAATTCTAAATTCAGAATTTTCAAAAATGAGTGTAATAAGCATCGCAATTACGCCAACCAGAATTATCGGCAAAGCATCCTTGATTTTTATTTTTTCAAATACGCTTACTATACTATCAAGCATATTGGTAAAAATAAGTATGGTTTGTCCACCTATTCCATACTTGCCATTTCGTGTTGCCAACCACAAAATCAAAAAGGCTCCCGCTGTCATCTGCAAAGCTGACACCAGCTTTGCAAGCAACAGCTCTCGCCCTGTTGCAACATATGGTAACGACATTGTCTGAAAATACGACTGAACGGATGCCCATATAAGCATCAATCCCAGCGTTGCCTTTGTAATTCGTTTAGGCGATGTCCTATTCTTACTATCACTACTTTTACAAGCTACCAATATTGATACAATCATCGAAGAAAACATATACGGAGAAATTCCAAGAGAAAAAAGACTTATCCTATATTGATCACCGCCAATTGTCTGAAGAAGTAAATTTTCAGCAACATCATTTGTCTGAAACGCTGAACTATCTACACCAAATAGCGGAAGTTCTCTACCAATTAAATATAAAACTAAGATAATTAAAGTATATAAAATTTTTGAAATTAATGTCTTAGGCAAAAATTTCTTTTTCACAACAATTCCCCCAAAAGTATTATTCTGGACAATTAGCACGCCCTGTTTTTTGCTTATATATTATTATAAATTATTACGTAAAGAAAATCCAAAAAAGACTAAATTTTTTTTACATTTCTAACTAACTATAAACTCATAGCTGTTCTTAGCAAAAATAAGTCACATTCGAAACTCATAAATCGAATCTCAAATGTGACCTATCATGCAACCGTATCTATGCAATTTCAATTACATAAATACAATTATTCTTTTAATGACTACTTCTGCTCTTCATCATTTTTATCTTCTTTTTCCGCAAAGATGAAGCGCTTATTTTTCTTATCATAAGCTGTCTTTCCTGTGATAAGTCCAATAATTATCAAAATCCAATACCACCACATTCTAGCAAACTTTTCGATTCCCTTTGCAGTTTCTTCATCCTCGATTGTCTCAGTCTCTTTTTCTACTTCTCTATCCTGATCAACCTCGTCTTCGATGTCATTTTCGAAATTACTATTATCAATAGCAAGAGGAACCTCTGTCTCTGCCATTGTGGTAGTAGCAGCTCTATTTGTACTAATACCTGCAGTGTTTCCGCCGTCATTACCGTCATTACCAGCAAGAGGAACTATATCATCTAAAATAGTATTCTCTGGAGCAACTGGTGCTGTAGGATCTGCTGCTGATGGAGTATTTCCACCAGTTCCACCACCCTGATTTCCTCCATCTGGAGTAGAACTCTGGCTATTAGCAGATGAAACACTAGCTGATTCTGAAGCACTAATGCTTGTTGACTCTGAGTTACTAATACTTGTTGACTCTGAGTTACTAATGCTTGTTGACTCTGAACCGCTAAGGCTTGTTGACTCTGATCCGCTTAAGCTTGCTGATTCTGAACCACTAAGGCTTGTTGACTCTGAGCCACTTAAGCTTGCTGACTCTGAACCGCTTAAGCTTGTTGATTCTGATCCGCTAAGGCTTGTTGATTCTGAACCACTAAGACTTGCTGACTCTGAGCCACTAAGACTTGTTGACTCTGAGCCACTTAAGCTTGCTGATTCTGAACTACTTAAGCTTGTTGATTCTGATCCGCTTAAACTTGTTGACTCTGAGCCGCTAAGGCTTGCTGACTCTGAGCCACTTAAGCTTGTTGATTCTGAGCCACTTAAACTTGTTGACTCTGAGCCGCTTAAGCTTGCTGATTCTGATCCACTAAGGCTTGTTGACTCTGAGCCGCTAAGGCTTGCTGACTCTGATCCGCTAAGGCTTGTTGACTCTGAGCCGCTAAGGCTTGCTGACTCTGAGCCGCTAAGGCTTGCTGACTCTGAGCCACTAAGGCTTGTTGACTCTGAGCCACTAAGGCTTGTTGACTCTGAACCGCTAAGGCTTGTTGACTCTGAGCCACTTAAGCTTGCTGACTCTGAACCGCTTAAGCTTGTTGATTCTGATCCGCTAAGGCTTGTTGATTCTGAGCCACTAAGACTTGTTGACTCTGAGCCGCTTAAGCTTGCTGATTCTGATCCACTTAGGCTTGCTGACTCTGAGCCGCTTAAGCTTGTTGACTCTGAGCCACTTAAACTTGTTGACTCTGATCCACTTAAGCTTGCTGATTCTGATCCACTTAGGCTTGCTGATTCTGAGCCACTTAAACTTGTTGATTCTGAGCCACTCATACTTGCTGACTCTGAGCCGCTAAGGCTTGTTGACTCTGAGCCACTAATGCTTGTTGACTCAACGATACTTGCACTTGTAGTTCTTGATTCACTTAATTCTTCAGATGTTGACTGTAGCTGAGATTCTCTTGTGCTAGCACTTGCTGATCTACTATCAAAGTCATCGCGCTTGTCATCCTCATCAGCTATTTCCTCGTCAAAATCCTTTGATGAATAGAAATAGTAACCCTTCTCATCGAAATTACCATCATGTTCATGTGAACCTCTGCCAGTACGATAATCATAGTACTTTGTTTCGTTATATGATTTTCCAGTTCTTACAAAATAAGGATTAAATTCTTTTGAATATCCAGCCTCTGTATGTGAAAGATACAATTCTACATAACGCTTTTCACCATAATTTGCATTTTTGATATAGAGCAAATAGCAACCTTCTTTTGTTGCATCCTTCTTTAATCCACCATCATTATCATACTTATACTCTTTACCGTTGATAGTGACAATGACTTCTTTTTGATTGCCCCAACGATCATATGTAGACCTTACAAAAACATCATTTCCATCTTTATCGCAAAATGCTACATATGTACCTGTTCCAGCATTCATACCATATCTAGATGACCAACCAATTTGAGCATCTTCACAAATTCCAAGCTGACCTGAATGAGGTACCCAATCATCCATCTTTACATAGACATTAGGTAACATATTACCTGCTCCATCAAGTCCGTCAGATGTCTGAGCTTTTTCATATGTATTTCCAGCATTATCATACATAGTTACTTCATAAGAATACTCATGACCAGAAATACTTACGCCCTTGTTATCAACTGTATATGGATCTTTTACTACTTTATAGCTACCATCTTCATTTACTTCAACATGCTCATCAGTAGCAAGTGCTTTTCCATCAACCTTATAGTTTACCTGCTTACCATCCTCGATATCCCAGGTAAGTCTATGTGCACCATATATATCATTAAAAATATATGCAACTTCCTTCTTTACAAGCATCAATCCTGAAGTATAATCTGGATCAACACTCTTAGAAGTTGAACCACCATCCTGATCAACTAATGCAATACCATCTTTATCAATAGATACATAATCAAAGTACTCTGTATGCTTTACACCATTAGCATCAGTATATGATACTTTGATATAATCATTGATATGATCATATGTAGCATAATTACGAATGCCATAATCTGTTTCATGGTAAATATCTTCAAAAGTTACATCTTTTGCACCAAACTGTTCATATAGTCTATATTGCAATAATGACTTCATGAAATTATCTGATTTTTCCTGATACTTCCAACCAAGTAAATCATCATCATAATCCCATGTTGAAATTTCATTATATCCTCTATAAGTATCCTTACAAGAATCAACATAATCCAAGTATGCCTTCTCGTTTTTCTTTACTTCAGCCTTAAGAGAAGCTAAATACTCATCCTCTGTCTCAGCCATTGCAATCGATTCAGAAGTAATTTCACTTATTGTTGCTGAATTTTCAGACATTGCTGTAGAAAGACTTGTCTCATCTGATGTAGAAGCATCACCATCAACTGGCTTATTACCAGGATTGTTTGGACGCTTTGCCATCATCATAGTTCTAACAGGAGCAGCTACACTTACCTCCTGCTCTACATTTTCTTCTGTAGTATCAGCAGTATTAGTTTCAGTACTATCATTTACTGCTGCATCAGCCTCTGTATTCTCCGCAGCTAATACTGTAGAAGCATCACCTGTCTCAGCAACACTTCCATCCACTTCTGTTGTTTCTGCAGGAGTTACAGTTGCATCATTTGCCTCAGGCGCTGCTGGTGTTTCTGCTGGCGCTTCATATGTTGTTTCAACAACTTCCTGATGCTGTTCCTCAACTACCTCATGATGCTCTTCATGATGTTCTTCAACTACTTCTTCTCCTGAGCCATCACCAGAACCATCCATTTCACATGCAAAAACAAGATCAGCCTCTCCAAAAGCTGCTGCTCCACCAACAGAAGCACCTGTCATTGCTACACCTTTTAATAACTTCTCCACCTTTTTCTTCTTCATTTTACCCACGTCTCCTCATTACTTTGTATTGAATCCCAATATATTATTAGTCAGAAAACATGTAGCCCTTGGGGTTAATTAAAATTTTTGTAAAATCATACTATCACATATTTTTTAAAAAATCAGTTTCACTTTTTGCCAAATATTTACTTTTTTTGCCTTTTATAACGTTTTGGTATTTTTTCACACTTTTTTCACATTTATATAACGCGTCCAAAGTCTTCGCGAAGAATTTTATTATACTGTCCTTTAAACCAAGCAGCTACAGTCGCAGAATTATCATTATGTCTTCCATGCGTTCCCTTGCTATAAATCTGCACACCAGAAGAATTTAATCGTCTCAACAATTGATTGTATGCATCATTGTCATAATCATCCTCGTACAAATGTGAAACAATAATCTTTGTTTCTTGCCAATCTGCACTTTCAAATTTGTTCCAAAATCTATTATTAAAAACTTCAACCAATTCATTTGATACGCCACCTGTATTTTTCATCATCAAATCAAGTGAAGTTGGAAAACCAGTAGGTCGTTCTATCTTCTCATGCAATGCTATATTTCCCAAATTTGCTAATGGTTTTCCTAAAATCAAAGCATGTGGCTTAATACCAGCACCATAATACATTGCTCCTGTTGAACCCATTGATATGCCAGATAAAATCAATTGATCATGTGAAAAACCTAGCCTATCGAGATATTTTAATATAGCATCACTGACCATTTTTTCATATTCATCATCTCCAATATAAAAGGCTCCACCTTCAAGTCTTTGCTCTGCCACAAGAAGAAATGGGGTTCCCAAATTCTTCATCATATAGTAGCCTTCATAGCCTTCCTTTGTTTTGTATCCAGAAAAATAAACGGTAAGTGGTGGCTTAAAATCTCCAGGCTCAAAATAGCAAAATACTTCTTCTCTCTTTGAAGTCACGTATCTATCTGCCCCCACCATTATGCAGCCTTTATCAACACGAGAATGTCTAGTATGAAATCCAATAAATTTAAACTTACCCTTTCCTCGTGCAAATACAGAAATGGTGTATGAACTCTTCTGCTTTTTATTTTCAATTTGAATTACATTCTGCAAATCCTGTTCAGAAAAATTAATTATCTGATTCACATCATCTACGCTTCCAGAAGTAATCATTTTTACATTTAGATATATCTCAACAGACTCATCCTTTTCATACTCAAACCAAAAATCAAGAATATTGTTCTTATCAATCGGCATATTTACCTTGTAATTAATCAACTGTGAAAAATCTCTACCGAAATCTCCTTCAAGTTCAAGTGCTGTGTTTCCATGATAAATTACTTTTCCTAAAAAGCCCTGCTTGATTCCAATATTTCTGATATCCAGTTTTTCTCCATAGGTATATCCAAAATACTTTTTTGCTTCTTCATCAAAAAACTTCTGTACCTTTGCCTCCGGCAAAAGCTGTGCACATTGTCTTAAAAAGTATTCTTGTGTAATTTCATTTACTGAAAAATTGTCTGTAAAAAAAACTCGATAGCAAGAAGACATTTTTAGCAAAAGCTTCACATCCTCAGAAGTAAGATTTCTACTTATTATAGTAATGTCATAAATCTTTTTTTCGTATTCAATTTCATCCTCGCAGAAAAACTCAATATTATCACCAAAAGATATCTTTTCCTGCCAATTCAATTCTCCAATTTGCAAAACACTTATCATGTCTTAATTCCTTTACTATGCACATGAAATCTACCAAACAAAACCGCCCTGCTCTAACGTAAACAGCCTGTGAACCACAAAATAATCTTTTTCATTTTCAAGTCCAAGTTCACCGAGACGATTTAGAATATTTATTCCATCCACTTCATATGAAATAAAAAGTACAAAAGAACCCTTTTCTTCTTTTTCAAGCATTGAAAAAGGCTTTACTGGTACGCCAAAATAATTATCTCTGTCGCAGGTATCGGACAAAAAGTAATCGTCCTCCTTCGGCTTTACAATATCAACAATTGTCTTCATCGACAAAGAATCTGTTCCATAGAAAAGCTTCTTTTTATTGCCATCACACATAACACCAAGAAGCTTTTGTAACAGGCCAACTTTATCATATGCTGCAAACATGCCTCTAAACCACTCATCATTTGATGTATTAAGCCAAGGTGTATTTGATCTATATTTAACAAATAATTTGTCATATTCCTTAGGATCTGAAAAGCGAATACAACGAGCTGATAGATAATGATATACACCTTCACGCAAAGCATTATTCTTACTTCTTTCTCCGCGAACCTGAATATTCCATTTTTCATCAAGCAAAAGCGTATCATCTTTAAATATCACATTTAATGCATCCTGATCAGGCATCTCTGTCCTTGGATTGTCAATAATATAATTTCTTATGAGTTCAACAAGATTACCCTTCCTGTTGATATTGTCATTATTCATTAGCAATACGCCTGAATTAAAATACTGCTCTCTAGGAAGAACCTTTTCACTACAAGGCAAAGCCCAATATGCTCCAGTTGATACGCCTTCATCAAGAACAGCACCAAGACAAAACTGGCTAACATCAATATCCCACAAATTCCCTATATCAATATTAAATACAATATCTGCATCACAATAAATGACCTTCGGCAGATCAGATAAAATCTGTGGTATTACAGCTCGAAAAAGTGCCCCTACCGAATATGCTACTATCATCTTGTCACTCATACACTCGAAAGATGCGACATCAACATCATGAAAATATATATAACTATAGGTTCCCTCAACAAGAGTCATAAACTCCTGACGTTTAATTTCATTTAACGAATCATCACAGAAAATATGAAACGCAACTCTGCGCTTTGTATTTGCAAGAATAGAATTAATTACCATTCCAACATTTATCGAATAATTCCCGTCTCTATCATGCAAACCGAAGCATACATGCACAAAGCCCTGATCTAGCAGATATGACTTTTTGTCATTAGAAAGACATTTTTTTCTAAGTGCTCCGATATATCTCCTATTTCTAGGAAACTGCAATCCCATAATATACTCATTTGAATTAAATTTAGGAAAATATCTTTGCATACCTTCAAAAAGAAGACGTTGTTGTTTATCATTCTCAATATCGTTTCGTTCACTAGTACCCAAATACAAATACGTAAACAAAAAGTATTCTATTTCTCGCTCATAGCAAGGATAAACCAAATCAAAAACGCCTCTTTTTTTGTAATCTTCATTTACATACTCAACAACCTTCCAACTTTCACATTCATCTGCATAAGATAACTGAGACCTTAAAACGCTATCAGATTGAATTCGATAATTGTATAATTGATAATCCAAATAATAAACTGAATCTAATACAAAAAATAACTGCGCCATAAATCCAGTCATTTCAAGCTTTAAATTTTCGTAAAATCTAATATCATTATCAATCAATACACCTCGTCGAAAAAGCTTACTTGTTGCATCAACAGAAAATGGTGTTAAAATATATTGCTTTCTAACAAGTTCATTTTTTAAGTCTAGAAACCTGCTATTATTTCCTTCCTTCGCCTGAACCTCTTGATTAATATAGTGCTTAACTTCACCCTGTACGAGGTCACACTGATACTCAAGAGCTACCTTATGCATTCTTTCAAATGCATCAAGCTCAAGCCAATCATCTGCATCCAAAAAGAAAATATAGTCACCTGTACAGATATCTATACCTCTATTTCTTGAACCGCCAGCCAAAAGCTTTTTATCATTTTTCAATAAAAGCACATTGTCCTTATACTTTTCTTGAAATAACTCTACAATTTCAACTGAATCATCTGTTGATATATCATCAACAACAATAATTTCCAGGTTTTCAATTCCATAAGTCTGTTTTTCCAAGCTTTCCAACGCTTTTCCAATATATTCTTCTGCGTTATAGCATGGAATTATTACAGAAATTTTATCCATTTTTCTACCTCAAAAAATAAAGGTATCCTCATTTTTAGGATACCTTTAATAATCTAATTACTCCAAAATCTTATATTGCCCCAACCCTAAAAATCTATCACAAATCATACCTACAGTTGCAAGTGGTACGATATAGATTACTTTTGTTAATTCTCTAAAGGAAAGATAATTACCACCTTGAATAGATACTACAATTACAACAACTACTGAAAAAATCAACCAGCCCACATAATCCTGAGCATGTCCATTTTTAACCAGTGTAACAGCACCTAACACAAGAAATACAATTAATGCGCCTACCCAAGGAGTAGAAATTATAACAAAAAGTCCATCAGCCAAAGTACCAATAGCCTCAAAATTATATACAACTACATTTTCATAAAATGCTTTTGCATTTTTAAAGAATAATAGATACAAGCACATTGGAACCGCAACAGTGATAAGTCCTTCAAAAATTGATGCAATAAATCTACGATACTGCTTCTTTTCCAGCTTTGTGATTTTATAATAAATCATAAAGAAAACAATCATAATTGCCCAAATAAAAATGTATCCTGGCTGTGCAAAGAAAATCAAGCCTGATTCAACAGCAAGCAGATATGTATGATTACCTCTATAGCCATCATGTAACTGTGATGCAATATGATAACCAGCCACTGCAAAAATTGGAATGATGATTTCCTCAGGTCCTGCCAAAGTAAAATCACCCCAGCCCAAAACTCCTAATAACCCTGCAGCAAGAATCGAAAACACTTCAGTAGTATAAAGCTTGGCTGTATTATAGAACGCTAATAGTGTAATAAAAATCAAAACCAGTTCTGTTAAAAAATGAACAATATGCGTATCTGTTAATAGATACCCTAATCCTAAAAGTTCATATACTACCGGACCATAATGTCCATCAACCTCAACATAAGCTAAATACCCATCTCGAATCTGATGTGCAATTGAATACATTTGATCCTGATATTCTGTAAAAATATTTTCCTTCCACATACATAATGGACTTGAGCATTCAACTAAAAATGTAATACCAATAAGTACAATTATCGGCAACCAACGTTTCAATTTTTCTTTCATAAATTTCTCCAAAGACTTTATTTTTATAATAAAAATGCATGAATAAATCATGCATTTTTTATCATAAAAATAGTATAAGTTTTTTAACAATTTGCGTCAATTTTACAATAACTAAAATTTCTTATCAATTTTTGTTTAATTAGACAATTTTCTAATTAAATCCAACTATTTTCTGTGCAATTTTGTACGCTGCAATTGAAAGAACTCTTCCGCTGTGTCCTGGCAAATTAGTCGTCTGACACAAAATACCATATCGCAGCTTACGATAGATAGCTGGATCAAAGTCATTAATATCACGCCAAAGCTGCTTTCGCATCTTCATATGCTCCTCTGTACCTGACTTCATCAAAAGAACTGTCGATACAACAGTAATCATCTCGAGATAATTGAACATATATTTACGGATGCGGGCATTCTTGATATTTTTGTAATCATAGCTTTCAAGCATAAGCTTGTTCACGCGAATCTGCTGGTCGATTCGACTAATCATTACCTTTTCATTTACGCTCTGATCCTCACGACCGATGAAATATCTATAAAATTCTACATCGAGGTAATAGATATTTTTTACATATGGAAGCGGATTAAACACGTAGAGATTGTCCACGTAGAAAGTATGCTTTGGAAGCTTTAATCCACAATCACGCAAGAGCTTTGTACGATAGATAACAGAATGCATAAGGATATACTGACCCTTTTTGAACCTGCCACACTCATTCCAGGTAAAGTATCTGTTCTTAGGAAGATTTGTATAGTGCATAACCTTTTTGTGCACTGCACCTTCCTTTTCATAGACATAATTTGAAATAAGCATATCAAGCTTATTTCCTTCCTCTACTGTATTTCTAAGTACCTCAAGGATTTTGTCATATGATTCTTCATCAACCCAGTCATCAGAATCAACGACCTTGAAAAAGAGTCCTGTCGCATTCTTAATTCCTGTGTTAACAGCCTCACCATGTCCACCATTAGGCTGATGAATAGCTTTGATAATAGATGAATGCTCTGCTGCAAGTCTATCTGCAATTTCAGCAGTATTGTCCTTTGTCGAGCCATCATCCACTATGATAATTTCTACATCTTCACCACCATAAAGTAGTGTTTCAATACAATGCTCCATGTATTCGGCTGAATTGTAGCATGGAACTGCAAATGAAAGTAACTTCATAACCTGTCTCCCATAAATTATTGCTCATTCATCTTTGCAAGACGTGCAGCCTGGTCTGCTGCAATAAGAGCATCAAGAATCTCCTGAATATCACCGTTCATAATCTTATCAAGCTTGTAAAGTGTAAGATTTATACGGTGATCTGTAACACGTCCCTGTGGGAAATTGTAAGTACGGATTTTTTCTGCTCTATCACCTGTACCAATCTGGCTACGACGCTCTGCTGACTCTGCATCCTGACGCTTCTGAAGCTCCATATCGTAGAGCTTTGTACGAAGAAGTGCAAAAGCCTTTGCTTTATTCTGAAGCTGTGACTTCTCTGTCTGGCTATAAATAACAATACCAGATGGGTAGTGAGTAAGACGTACAGCGGAATCTGTTGTATTGACACACTGTCCACCGTTTCCTGATGCACGCATTACGTCGATACGAATATCTTTATCGTTTATCTCGATATCTACTTCTTCTGCCTCTGGCATAACAGCTACAGAGCAAGTAGATGTCTGGATACGTCCCTGTGATTCAGTCTCAGGTACACGCTGAACACGATGAACACCTGATTCGTATTTCATGATAGAGTAAGCATTGTCACCCTTTATCATAAATTCGATATTCTTCATACCACCAATGCCTGTATCCTCAGCCTCAAGAAGCTCAACCTTCCAGCCGCGGCTCTCGGCATAGTGTACATACATACGGTAAATCTCTGCCGCAAATAAAGCAGCCTCTTCACCACCTGCACCTGCACGAATTTCAACAATGATATTTTTGTCATCATTTGGGTCCTTAGGAAGAAGCAATACCTTAAGCTCCTGCTCGAGCTCCTCTACTGCTGCCTTGCTCTCATTTAATTCTTCCTTTGCAAGAGCCTTCATCTCTTCATCACTTTCCTCATCAAGAATAAAAAGTGAATCCTCAATATTCTGCTGGTGCTCTTTATATTTTTTGTATGCCTCTACGATAGGTGCAAGCTCAGCCTGTTCCTTCATAAGAGCTCTAAAACGATTATTGTCATTTGCTACATCAGGCTCTGATAAAAGGTTCATAACCTCCTGATATCTAAGCACTAAATCATCTAATCTATCAAACATAACTACCTCCGAAAATCTATAAAACAACCTATGAATTCATCACAAAAATAACTATATAGCAGCCTGTGATTTCATCACAAAAAAATAATCTATATTACATAAAAAATCTATATCAAGCTTCAGACGCTACAAGTGTCCCTTTACAACTCTGTCATGGCCAGCCAAATCCTTTACGATCTGGACGTCCATGAAGCCTCTTTGTATCATAAGCGCACTCACATCAACACCCTGGTCATAACCTATTTCAAACAACAACCAACCGCCTTTATTTAAATAAGCTGGTGCAGCACCAATAATCTGATTATAAAAGAAAAGACCGTCCGCCGCTCCATCAAGTGCAAGACGAGGCTCGTGCTCCTTTACCTCTGGCTCAAGAGTCTCTATCACATCGCTCCTAATGTAAGGTGGATTTGAAACAATACAATCATAGGTCCTATCAACCATCCTAAAAAGATTACTCTCTAAAAACGAAACCTTACCTGCTGCAAGTCTGGCTCCATTTGCCTTTGCTACCTCAAGTGCATCAGGCGAAATATCAACACCACAGCCTGTGACATCTTCACCAAGTGCTACAATTGAAATCAATACACAACCTGAGCCGGTACACATATCAAGTATCTGACTACCTGGTTTTATCACCGAAAGAGCTTCCTCTACAAGAGTCTCTGTATCCTGTCTTGGCACAAGCACATGCTCATTTACCAAAAAAGTCATCCCCATAAATTCCTGTTCACCAGTGATATGCTGTAAGGGTACATGCTTTCCCCTAGTAACTAAAGCGTCCTGATATTTCTCGTAATCAGCTTCTGCCATCTGTTCCTGCTGACACAAAAAATATCTGTCTTTCGTAAGTCCTGTAACAAATGCTAACAAATACCATGCATCAAGTTTTGCGTCAGCTATTCCATGGGCTTCTAAAATCGCTATTCCATTTTGTAATGCCTCACAAAACTTCATCCATTACTCCTTTGTTATCACTTGGCTGTTTTCTGGCTATTTCTTTGTTATTACTTGGCTGTTTTCTGGCAATTTCTTTGTTATTTCTTGGCTATTTCCTGGTCTCTTCCTTGGTCTCTTCCAAGAACGCTTTCCAATCGAATACTGCCTCAACAGAAGCAATTCCGACCTCAATCATATCATCATCTGGTTCTCTAACAGTAAGATTCTGAACTAAAAGACCAGGCTTTGACAAAATATCAACAATCTTACTTTCAGATCTACCTGCAATACGCAAAAATTCATATGAAATACCAGCAATTACCGGAATAAGCAAAAGTCTGGCAATAAGCTTCATCCAAACAGCTTCAAAATTGATAAACATGAAAATAAAAACTGAAATCACAAAAACAATTACGATAAAGCTTGTTCCACAACGCTTGTGTTCCTTTGAGCTTTTTCTGACATTTTCTACATTGAGTGGAAGGCCATGCTCAATACAATTGATGCACTTGTGCTCCGCCCCATGATACATAAAGGTACGCTTGATATCCTCCATAAAGGAAATCGCATAAATATATGCAAGAAAAAGAGTAATTCTAACAACGCCTTCAATAAAAGCAAGTAAGATATTCGACTTAATAACTCCGCTCAAAAGGTTTGACAAAAAATAAGGGAGTGCAAAAAAGATTGCAAGTGCAAGTACAAACGAAAGCACGACTGTACCGCCCATCTCAGCTTTTTCCACCTTTTCCTTTTTGGCTTGCTCTTCCTTGGTCATATCCTTTTTGCTTTCTTCTTCATCCTCAAAGTATGAAGCTGACAGCATCAGTGTAGACAATCCAATCACGAGGGATTCAACAAACGCAACAACACCTCTGATAATAGGCAGCTTATGCCAAATATCATCAGTAGTACCTGCATCCTTAACTTCTATTGCAATTTCTTTATCAGGCTTTCTAACAGCGACTGCGTACTTGTCTCCATTACGCATCATAACGCCTTCCATAACAGCCTGTCCGCCAATGCCAGAATATCTCATCTTATCCCCCTGAAGCTTCATTTACGTATATCAAAAGAGGTGGTTCCTCTCAGAAAAAAAGGGTTGAGATATTCTTCTCAACCCTTTAATAATCTCAAAAACTACTGTGCGTTCATACCATACTTCTTATTGAACTTATCAATACGTCCACGAGCCTGAGTAGCTTTCTGCTGGCCTGTGTAGAATGGATGACACTTTGAACAAATTTCTACGTGGATGTCCTGCTTTGTAGAACCTGTTACGAATGTGTTTCCGCAGTTACATGTAACTGTTGCCTGATAATAATCTGGATGGATTCCCTGTCTCATCTTATTCACCTCTCATTAAAAAATATTACTATAATGTATATATACTGTTTAAATGCGAGGTACTCGCATTTCATCCCGTTTCAACAGCCTGTTCAGTATAACATAATTCTTTTTTCTTTGCAATACAGATTTTTCAAAGTCAGCATTGAAAGGTAAATTCGTTTTACAGCCTACCATTTTTATGAAATCATCTGTTTCAACATAATTCTCAAATACAGATAACTTATCCACACCTTATATTCGGACTAATCCATTTTTTAAAAAAATGTGTATAAATT
>JAZLJM010000071.1:0-5581 GCA_045617805.1 Pseudobutyrivibrio sp. | reverse complement strand
TGAAGAATGGAGATTGATTATAACTGCTCCTATGAATGCGCCAGTTTGCTGTGAGTGGATACCATCAGCAGTTTACCTTGGATTGAATATGAATCCTAAGGATATGGATTTAGTATCAGATATTGCAAAATCTGCAGGTGTAGAAAAAATATATAAGTGTGTAATAACAGACGAGGGTAAACTGGAAACAGAATTGATTGGATGAATCTTATCAGTCTGGCGCCTAGAACGAACGGTCTTAATGGGAGGTAGGGTTCTAAAAATTGCAGCTAAAGTTTGTCGCATATTGCAATTGAAAAGCTCTATTGAGTTGCTTAGAATTAGCTTTGACAATTCCCCTAGGCCTCTGCGGAAACACATGCACACTTAGGGGCTTTCTGAACAAAACGAATTGGAGTATATGTTTGAGGACATATACTTAATTGCACAGTGAAAGTGCATCGTTTTACTAATGAGGGGGAGTTAAATTCGTATTTCTAAATTCAAAAAATGGCTTGAAATGAGAAAAAATCTCATTTAAATGTATAAAAATGATAAAATTGTGTTATAATTTCCATAAAATAAAGAATTTTATGGATTGGTGATTCTATGCTATTGCAATTTGTTTTAAAGAATTATAAATCTTTTCGCGATGAGGTATTCCTGGATTTTACTGCTACAAAGAAAAGTGAGTTTAATAACAGCTTGTTATCTCTGGGTAGTAAGAAGATTCTTCCGGTTGCTGCTGTTTTTGGCGCGAATGCAAGTGGTAAGTCGAACTTATATCAAGCTTTTTTTGATATGAGCAATTATGTCGTAAATTCATTTAAATTTGGCGGCGATGATGATTATTTTTTAAAATTTTTACCTAAGCCTTTTCTGCTTGATTCTACTTCAGGAAAAGAACCAACTTCATTTGAAGTTTTTTTTACAATTCCTGGTGATGACAAATCTAAAACTTACAACTATGGGTTCAGCATAGACTCTTTCGGAATTGTGGAGGAGTGGTTAAATAAAAAATCATTATCATCTAATGAGTACAAAAATGTTTTTTATAGGGATAGAAATAAACTGGAATTTGGTAAAGTAAAGACAACTTCAAAAGACAATATTTTAGCAGCTCTTGAAAAACAAGTGCTGGTAATATCTCTTGGCGCAAAATTAAAGATTGACTTTTGTAAAACTGTCACCGATTGGTTTAAATCAAATGAATTTGCCGACTTTGGAGATCCGGTTAATAGTTACTTTATGTCTAGGCGTCTTCCACAGGGCTTTGTGGATGAAGAGGATGTAAGAAATAAAGTAGTTCATTATTTTTCTTCATTTGATGAATCAATTAAGGGGTTTGAAGTAGTTAAAGTACAAACAGAGGAAGATAGCGAAGACGAACGCTACCTTATAAACTCATTGCACAAAAAAATTGGATCTGATGAAAAAGTTAAACTTCCTCTTTCAGACGAATCTGCTGGAACTCTTAAAATGTTTGCTCTTTATCCAGACTTAAAACGTGTTTTGGAAAATGGTAGTGTATTTTTTATTGATGAACTCAATGCAAGATTACATCCACTATTGGTAAGAAATTTCATTCAAATTTTTACTAATCCAGAAATAAATAAGAATCATGCTCAACTTGTATTTAC
The DNA here is from genome assembly GCA_045617805.1 of Pseudobutyrivibrio sp. GTDB lineage: Bacteria > Bacillota > Clostridia > Lachnospirales > Lachnospiraceae > Pseudobutyrivibrio. Next base: position 3,962 of record JAZLJM010000071.1, on the reverse strand, counting down.
AACACACGATAGTTGGCAATTATCAAACAAAGTATTACGAAGAGATGAAATCTGGTTTACAGAAAAGGATAAAGACGGTATATCCTCTTTGTATTCTTTGGCTGAGTTTAAAGATTCATCTGGTGCTGGAATAAGAAAAGATGAAAATTATGAGAAAAACTACTTGTTGGGAAGATACGGGGCTATTCCTGATATGGGCTTTATTATAGACAAGGAGGATAATTAAGTTGTCCAAAGAAAACCATAATGGTAGAATGCATGCCCGCAGAACATCTAATAGAACAGAGCATTTAGGCTATTACTTAATCTATACTGATGGGGAAAAGACAGAACCAAACTATTTTCGTGGCATTAAAGATTCGTTGTCTTGCGAGGAACGTAGAAAGATTGAAATTAAAACGAACGTTTCTAAAAATGCTGATAAATTAGTAGAAGATTGCTTATCTGCCCTGGCTAATAGCCCTAATTACTATCAACCATGGATAGTGTTAGATAAAGATGAAGAACAAAGATTTGATGAGATAATAAAAGAAGCTGAGTCAAAAGATATAAAAGTTGGTTGGTCAAATCCTTGTTTGGAATTATGGTTTTTAGCATATTTTGGCAAAAATCCGACTAATATGGACTCCAGAAAATGCTGTAGCATGTTTGAAAAAGAATATAAAAAGGTCATTGGAAAAGAATATAAAAAGAATGACCCGGATATATATAAGAAGTTAAAAGAATATGGCAATGAAACTAGAGCGGTTAATGTTGCGGAAAAAAGATTCAATGAGTTGGTTGCAGACGGAATTACCAAACCTTCAGAAATGGAATCCGCAACTACGTTATTTCAATTTATCAAAGAGATAAACAGCTTATAATATCAAAACACCACACGGATTATATCGGTAACATATAAAATTATATAAAACCAAATCATAAGCAATAAATTTATTATGTTTAGAACTCAGAGTTTTATTGTTGTTTTAATATCTTTTGTTTGCTAATATGTGATTGAAAAAATAATATGAGAACAATATTAATTTTATAGGGATTTTTCGCACTTTGTCGGGGGCATTTGCTTCTGACGAGGTGCGTTTTTTTATGAGGACGATGTACCATATTTTGAGAGTCCATGATAAAAAGGAGACCTATTATGACTACTAAAAACAGGGACGTATTGAAACAACTTACAACTGAAGAAAAAGCTGAACTTTGTTCCGGAAAAGATTACTGGCATACAAAAAAGGTAGGTCATGCCGGTGTACAATCTTTTACCGTGTCTGATGGGCCACATGGTTTAAGAAAACGCGACTATGATGCATATAAAGGTAAAAAGAATATCAACCCTACCGCATTAAAAGGTATACCTTCAATCTGTTACCCGACAGCTGCAACCACCGCATGTTCCTGGGATTCCGAGTTGCTTTTCAGGCTTGGCCAGGCTTTAGGGGAAGAGTGCCTTTCAGAAGGGATTTCGGTCTTACTCGGTCCCGGAACCAATATAAAACGTTCTCCTTTATGTGGGCGTAATTTTGAATATTTTTCTGAGGATCCGATTCTCGCCGGAAAACTTGCTTCAGCCTTTATAAAAGGTGTACAGAGCAAAGGGGTTGGTACATCTTTAAAACACTATGCCATCAATAATCAGGAAACCAGAAGGATGACCATAGATGCAATTGTAGATGAGAGGGCTATGAGAGAAATATATTTACGGCCTTTTGAAATTGCAGTAAAAGAATCTAAGCCATGGACAATAATGTGTGCTTATAACAGAATTAACGGGACATATTGTTCAGAAAACACTTGGCTTCTGACAGATGTGTTGAGAAAAGAGTGGGGTTTTGACGGAATAGTTGTAACAGATTGGGGAGCAGAGAACAACAGAGTAAGTGGCCTTTTGGCAGGTCAGGATTTAGAGATGCCTTATTCTGGTGAAAAAAACGATAAGCGCATAGTTAGAGCAGTAAGTGAAGGAAAAATTCCGAAAGAGCTGCTTGACGAAACTGCAGACAGACTTATATCGCTTCATTTAAAAAGTTCTCAACAAAGAAAACGAGCTTATTACGATTATGATGTAAGTACGCATCGTAGCTTGGCAAGAGATATTGCTGCACAAAGTATAGTACTTTTAAAAAATGATAATCATTTTCTACCATTGAAAAAAGAACTCAAAACACTTGTCGTAGGTGAAATGGCAACTAGCCCTAGATATCAAGGAGCTGGCAGTTCTTTAATTAACCCTATACAACTGGATAGTGCGTGTAGTGCTTTAGACAGAAGGGGCTACAACTACGAGTTTGTGATGGGTTATTCGTCAGAAAAAAATAAAATGCAACTTAACCATGAATATAAACTCGAAGCCGTTGAGAAAGCTAAAGACGCTGACAGGGTTGTCATATTTGCCGGTCTGCCAAATGAGTATGAAACAGAAGGACTTGACCGAAAAAATATGGCAATGCCTGATTATCAGAATGAACTAATAAAAGCAATATCAGATGTAAATAAAAATATAACAGTAGTACTTTTCGGTGGTTCGGCTATGGAGGTAGTATGGTATGACAATGTCGCTTCAATTATTATGGCTTCGCTGGGCGGTGAAACTGTAGGAGAGGCTGTAGTAGATGTACTTTATGGCGAAGTAAACCCTAGCGGTAAACTAGCAGAAACGTATCCATTTGAAGCAAATGATGCCCCATGTGCAAAGTATTTTCCGGGTGGCACTAAAATAAGCGAGTACAGGGAATCAGTTTTTGTTGGCTACAGGTATTATGATACAGTCAAAAAACCGGTAAGATTTCCATTTGGCTTTGGTATGTCTTATACGACTTTTAAGTACAGTGCAATCAAACTATCGTCGACTTCCATTAATGACAATGATACTTTAACTGTTGAGTTTAAAATAAAAAATACCGGAAAAGTAGCCGGCGCTGAGGTAGCCCAGATCTATGTTTCAGATATTAAAAGCACCGCTTTTCGACCAAAAAAAGAGTTAAAAGCTTTTAAAAAGGTATTTCTTGAGCCTGGAGAGGAAAAGGTTATACAGGTTGAATTAGATAGGTCTGCGTTTGCGTACTATAATACCGTCATTAATGATTGGCACGTAGAAACGGGAACTTTTGAAATACTTGTTGGTGCCTCTGTTGAAGATATAAAACTTAAAGCTAAAATAAAAGTTGCAAATCCGAAAGAAGCAGAAATCCTTGACTGCAAAAAGACTGCGCCGTGCTATTATTCCGGAGATGTTTCGAACGTCAGCAAGGAAGAATTTGAGGTTATATATGGTAGGGAAATACCTGCTAATATTATCGAAACCCCTCTAAATATCACAAATACTTTTGAGGATGCGGAGCATGCCACAGTGTGGGGAGCCCGCTTTGTCGGGATGCTTAACAAGTTTTTGGACAAAAATACGTTGGTAGGAGCAACCATACTTCAATCTCCATTAAAACTTTTTGTTTGTTGGAGTATGGGCGTATTTAGTGAGGATATGGCTAATGCTGTTTTAACCATATTAAATGAGGGACGAGTTCTTAAAGGCGCAGGTGCTTTTATTCGAGGGCTTCCTAAAGCAATAAGAAAAGTACCAAACTTATTGCGTCTAATGTAAATGTGAATGTGTGGCTCATAAGTCAAAGCCGACAGGTTTTACCTGTCGGCTTTTTTCGTCACACAGGTCAAACACCTACACCCTTATCAGCCTGGAGCTCCGCGCCCGCGTCCCCGATGACCCGGGGAAGGGCGGCGACCAGCCCGCCGAGGGGTTTAGAACGCTTGGCAAACTGCCAGCTTTTTATTAAAGTCCAAAATTTTAAAGTACGAACGGTCTTAATGGAAGATAGGGTTATAAAAATAATGATAGTAGTTTGTGACAATTGCCCATTGAAAGCACAATAGAATTGATATACAATCATATTGCAATCGGGGCAGTTGCATTTAAGATCAAAAGATTATTATTTGCATAGTTGTTTACCGTTTGC
>JAZLJM010000070.1:0-4216 GCA_045617805.1 Pseudobutyrivibrio sp. | reverse complement strand
TTTTTTGGAAATACGCTGTCGAGAATAACTAAATTCAACAATAAAGGGTCTGACAACAACTGTCAAACCCTAATAAAGCTGAATTTAGTCTTCCGTATGGAATTTAAGTTTACAAGTGGAATTTAACTTTTCACTCAACCAAATATTAGGATTTAAAAACGTAGTAGATTTTGTTAGAATAGAGGCTATGAAAAAAAGAATTTTAATTTGTGTTTTAGTATTAAATATTGCATTCGCCTTCGTGGGGTGCTCTGGAAAGAATGAACGTCAGGCTCAAACTCGTGATGATGGTATTGAGTTGATGGATAAGGAGGATTACGAGGGCGCTATTAAGAAGTTTGATGAGGCTCTTTTAATGTCGACAGGAAGAGTTTCTGATATTGAGATTGATATTGATTATTATAAGGCGGCTGCTCAGTTTGCTAGTGGTGATTTGAAGGGAGCAAAGGCTACTTATTCAGCACTAATCAAGTATGATGATTCATCCTTTGAACCATATTATTTGAGAGGTTGTATATATGCTAATGAGGGGCAGCTTGAAAAAGCTTTGCAGGATTATAATGCTGCTTTGAATTTGGATAAAAAGAATTATGAGCTTTATATTCAGATATACGAGAATCTGCGGACTTTGGGACATGAAAAGGAAGGCTTGGAGTATCTGAAGTACGCCCTGAAAATAAAAGATAATTCAGCCAATGGTGCATATTATAAGGGTAGAATCTACTATATGTGTGGCAAATACGATAAAGCAGAACCACTTTTACAGAAGGCTGAAAAGAAAAATATCCTTGACGCAAAGCTGTATTTAGCAAAGGTTTATCAGGCTACTGAGCAGAAGGATAAAGCGAAGTCGCTTTTAGAGGAATATGCCGCTGCTGATCAGGTCAATAGTGACGCGCTTGGAACCTTGGGCGATATCGAAATGGTTAATGGAAATTATGAGGAGGCTTTAAGCTATTATCAGACTGGGCTTTCACTAGAGAAGGTTACAAATTATGCGCAGCTTTATAAGGGCGAAATTGTAGCATATGAAAAGCTTAATAGATTTGAGGATGCAAGCAAGGCTATTAATAAATATTTGAAGATGTATCCGGGCGATGAAGCTGCGCAAAGAGAGAAGATTTTTCTTGAATCCAGATACTAATTTAATATCAAAAGATATGCTTAAATCCAGATACTAATTTAATATCAAAAGCTATGCTGACATCTAGCTATTTTCATGTAAGCGAGATCCGAGATGGAATTTTGAAGTAGTCTTAAACGAAGAAGTGCGATGTTACTCTTAAAATTTTAATTATGATTTTTTACTTAAAAGATACATACAATATATAGTATGTATCTTTTTTATTGATTTTACGGGGTGGAACAAGACTTTCAAAAAAGTCCACAAAAAAAATTTATAAATATAAAAAGATAATTCGGTAATTATGACGAAAAGCACAATATATAGTGATTTCAAATTGACTCTAGTCACTATATTTTGTTATTATATTTACATAAAGAAAAAGGGTGATGTGCTATGTCCGTTACATACGCGCATTAAAGGGAGAAAATCCTTGTTTCATCAAGAGTCTGGCATACTAGATTTAGTGATGGAGAGTATTATGAGAAAGGGAATTGGTGAGTAAATTTGTTCGAAGTAATTAAGAGAGACGGAGAGGTAGCTGAGTTTAATTTAGGAAAGATCAACGATGCTATTGCAAAAGCATTTGAGGCAACTGCAATGGAATACAATGATGACATTATTGGTTTGTTGTCACTTCGTGTTTCAGCAGATTTCCAGAAAAAAATTAAAGAGGGAAAAATCACTGTAGAAGATATTCAGGATAGTGTAGAAAATGTTCTTGAGCAGACTGGTTATACAGATGTTGCAAAGGCATATATCCTTTATAGAAAACAGCGTGAAAAGATGCGTAACATGAAGTCTACAGTTCTTGATTATAAGAATGTTGTAGATAGCTATGTTAAGGTTGAGGACTGGAGAGTAAAGGAAAATTCTACAGTAACATATTCTGTTGGTGGTCTTATTCTTTCAAATTCAGGTGCTATTACAGCAAACTACTGGCTCTCTGAGATTTACGATGAAGAAATCGCAAATGCTCACCGCAATGCTGATATTCATATTCATGATTTGTCTATGCTCACAGGTTACTGTGCTGGATGGTCATTGAAGCAGCTTATTAAAGAAGGACTTGGTGGTATCACAGGAAAAATTACATCTGCACCAGCAAAGCATTTGTCAGTTCTTTGTAATCAGATGGTAAATTTCCTTGGAATTATGCAGAATGAATGGGCTGGTGCTCAGGCATTTTCATCGTTTGATACATATCTTGCACCTTTTGTTAAATATGACAAGCTTACATATCCAGAGGTTAAGAAGTGCTTAGAGTCATTTATTTATGGCGTTAATACACCTTCTCGTTGGGGTACACAGGCTCCATTTTCAAACATCACACTTGACTGGACAGTTCCAAATGATTTAGCAGAGCTTCCAGCAATCGTAGGTGGAGTTGAGCAGGACTTCAAGTACAAGGATTGTAAAAAAGAAATGGATATGGTTAACAAGGCATTCCTTGAGATTATGATTGAGGGTGATGCAAATGGCCGTGGCTTCCAGTATCCAATTCCTACATATTCGATTACTCGTGATTTTGACTGGTCAGATACAGAGAACAATCGTCTTCTTTTTGAGATGACAGCAAAATATGGTACACCATACTTCAGCAACTATATCAATTCTGATATGGAGCCAAGTGATGTACGTTCTATGTGCTGTAGACTTCGTCTTGATTTAAGAGAGCTTCGTAAAAAGTCAGGTGGTTTCTTTGGATCAGGTGAAAGCACAGGTTCTGTTGGTGTTGTTACAATCAATATGCCACGTATTGCATATCAGGCAAAGGATAAAGCTGATTTCTATGCTCGTCTTGATAAGCTTATGGATATTTCTGCAAGATCGCTCAAGATTAAGCGTGGAGTCATCACAAGACTTCTTGACGAAGGCTTATATCCATATACAAAGAGATATCTTGGTACCTTTAACAACCACTTTTCAACAATCGGTCTCATCGGTATGAACGAGGTTGGTTTAAATGCTAAGTGGCTTGGTCTTGATATGACACATGAGGAGACACAGGAGTTTACAAAGGAAGTTCTTAACCATATGCGTGAGCGCCTCTCTGATTACCAGGAGATGTACGGTGACTTATACAACCTTGAGGCTACTCCAGCTGAGTCTACTACATACAGATTTGCAAAGCATGATAGAGAGCAGTTCCCAAATATCATTACAGCAGGAAATGAAGGAGATACTCCTTTCTATACAAACTCATCACATATGCCAGTTGAGTTTACATCAGATATTTTTGATGCTCTTGATGTACAGGATGAGCTCCAGACACTTTATACATCAGGAACTGTATTCCATGCATTCTTAGGTGAAAAGCTTCCATCTTGGGATTGTGCAGCTACTCTTGTTCGTAAGATTGCAGAGAACTACAGACTTCCATACTATACACTTTCTCCTACTTACTCAGTATGTAAGGAGCATGGTTATATTGCAGGCGAGCATGCAACTTGCCCACATTGTGGAAAGCAGACTGAAGTTTATAGCCGAATCACAGGTTACTATCGTCCTGTTCAGAACTGGAATGAAGGAAAGTCGCAGGAGTACAAGAATAGAAAGCTTTACGATATTGCAAATTCAGTTTGCAAGCGTGAAGGCGCAAAAAAAGAGCAGCAGCCAGAAATCAATGTTGAGGTTGTCTCAGAAGAAGCATCTACTGGCGTAAGATACCTTTTTACAACAAAGACATGTCCAAATTGCGCACTCGCAAAGGAAATGCTTGAAGGTGAAGATTACGTACTTATCGATGCAGAGGAAAATAAAGAACTTACAAAAGAATACGGAGTAATGCAAGCTCCTACTCTTGTAGTAGTTGATGGTGACGAAGTAACACGTTATGCAAATGCAAGCAACATTCAGCGCTACGTTGATGAGTTCTGTTAATTCGTTAAACAATTCTGTTTAAATATTATTATTCCTTGGGAAAGCACACGTGAATCGTGTGCTTTTTTCTTGCTTTATAGGAAATTTGTCCTCCGGACAAATCTCGTTATAAGAAAAGCCCGCGCGGAGGCGGGCATGGTTCGTAGAAGACGGTTCTAAATCTAAAAGATATAGAAACCTTCTCCTTCATCTTCATCGTCAAAATCATCT
>JAZLJM010000069.1:0-2835 GCA_045617805.1 Pseudobutyrivibrio sp. | reverse complement strand
GTATATGACAGGCGGACAGACGTGGTTCAAATGTCCAGACTTAAAAAGACATGATTAATAGACAAAGAGAAATCACGTTTTGTGCAATTTTCCAAAGGTCGGACTGTAGAAGAAAGGAATAGTACAAATATACCCCAGTCGGCGTTATGCCAAAGTCTTGCGCAAAGGTTAATCACTTAAATAAAAGCACCCAAGTCACCAGAGGGCGAGATGAGTGCTGTGTGATTGTGGATTATAGGGTGGTGATGAGGGTGTGGAGGTGGTCCATTGAGTGGGCGATAGCGATGGCGCCAGCTTCCAGCATAGTGGATTCTTCTCCGAAGCCCCAGTCGACGACGATGGTAGGGATGTTGTGGGCTTTGGCACCTATGACATCGAATTCGGTGTCGCCTATCATGACAGTTGAGGCTTTGTCGTCTAGTTGAGATAGGAGATAGGTGATGACGGATTCCTTGCTGTCGATTCGTCCGTCTTCTGTAGCTCCACAGATGATTTCAAAGTATTGGGAGAGGTCGAATTTTTCGAGGATGTCCTTTGCAAGGTGCTCAGGCTTTGAGGTGGCTACGTAGTTTTTGTAGCCTTCTTCTTTTAGCTGTTTTAGGAGAGCAGCGATGCCATCGTAGGGAGTGTTTTCGTATTTACCGATGGTGTTGTAGCGACTGCGGTAGATTTTAACTGCTTCTTCTACGTGCTCTGCAGGTACTCCGAATTTTGGAAAGGAATCACGAAGTGGAGGTCCAATGAATTTTTTTAGAGTTTCGATTGGTAAATCGTTAATGCCAAAATGGTTAAGTGCAAGCTGGGCACATTTGGTGATACCTTCACTTGAGTCAGTGAGAGTTCCGTCAAGATCCCAAAAGATATATTTGATCATAATATTTAATGCTCCTTATAATTTTGTTTATGATATCATAGATGGAAAAAAATTGCATTAAAAAATGGACTGTGTAAGTCCATTTTTTAGCGTGATATAAAATTAATCCTGGAATAATGGTGTAGAGTAGTATCTGTCACCACTATCTGGAAGAAGTGCTACGATTGTTTTGCCAGCGTTTTCTTCACGGGCTGCAAGCTGTAATGCTGCGGAAAGTGCTGCACCGGAAGAGATACCTGTAAGTAAGCCTTCTGTTTTTGTTAATTCTTTTGAAGTTGCGAATGCATCATCATTCTCAATAGTGATAATCTCATCGTAGATTTTTGTATCTAGTACAGAAGGTACGAAGCCTGCGCCGATACCTTGAATTTTGTGTGGTCCAGCATTTCCACCAGAGAGTACAGGTGATGAAGCTGGCTCAACACCTACAACCTTGAGGTTAGGATTTTTTTCTTTTAAGAATTTACCTGTACCTGTGATAGTTCCACCAGTACCGATGCTTGCTACGAAATAATCAACTTTTCCATCTGTGTCTTCCCAGATTTCAGGACCGGTTGTCTCATAGTGTGCCTTTGCATTTGCAGGATTATCAAACTGAGATGGAATGAAGGAATTAGGGATTTCTTTTGCAAGCTCATTTGCTTTAGCTATAGCACCACTCATTCCTTTAGCACCCTCAGTTAATACTATTTCTGCGCCGTAGGCTTTTAAGATATTTCTTCTTTCTACAGACATTGTTTCAGGCATAGTGAGAATTATACGGTAGCCCTTTACAGCTGCGATAGCTGCAAGACCGATACCTGTATTTCCACTTGTAGGCTCAATTATGACAGAACCGTCATGTAATAAGCCTTTTTCCTCTGCATCCTGAATCATGTATTTTGCTGCTCTGTCCTTTACAGAGCCAGCTGGATTACGGTATTCAAGCTTAACTAATACCTTTGCTTTTAAATCTTTTTTCTTTTCTAAATTAACTACCTCTACTAAAGGAGTCTTTCCTACTATTTCTAAAAATCCTTTATAAATTGCCATAAAAAAACCTCGCTTATCTTTTTTCTTTACTATACTACTAAATAGCCTCAAATGCACTTCTTAAATCTTCAATAATATCGTCAATATGCTCTGTACCGATTGAAAGTCTTATTGTGTTTGGCTTGATACCTTGATCAAGAAGCTCAGCATCATTGCATTCAGAATGTGTTGTGCTTGCAGGATGAATAGCAAGTGACTTTACATCTGCTACATTTGCAAGTAGTGAGAAGAGCTCAAGATTATCAATAAATTTCTGAGCAGTATTAGCATCGCCTTTTATTTCAAATGTGAAAATTGAGCCGCCACCATTTGGAAAATATTTTGCATATAATTCTTTTTGAACGGGATCAGTAGATATTGAAGGATGATTTACCTTTTCTACTAATGGATGTTCATTTAAAAATTTCACAACCTTTAAGGCATTTTCCACATGTCTTTCTACACGAAGTGAAAGTGTCTCAAGTCCCTGAAGGAAGATGAAAGAGTGGATTGGTGAAATTGTGGCACCTGTGTCACGTAAGAGAATAGCTCTTATGTAAGTAACAAAGGCAGCCGGAGCTGTATCACGGGCAAAGCTTACTCCATGATATGATACGTTTGGCTCTACAAGCCAAGGAAATTTATCTGCTGACTTTGTCCAGTCAAATTTGCCACTGTCTATAATGACACCACCAATTGTTGTACCATGGCCTCCAATGAATTTAGTAGCAGAGTGAATGACGATATCAGCACCATATTCGATTGGTCTAACAAGATATGGTGTAGCAAAAGTGTTATCTACTAATAAAGGAATATTGTGAGCATGTGCAATTTTTGCAATTCTTTCAATATCAACTACCTCAGAGTTTGGATTACCAAGTGTTTCAATTTGAACAGCCTTTGTATTTGGCTGGATAGCTTTTTCAATAGCATCATAATCAAAAGGATCA
>JAZLJM010000068.1:0-4623 GCA_045617805.1 Pseudobutyrivibrio sp. | reverse complement strand
TTTTTTAGGAAATACGCTGTCGAGAATAACTAAATTCAACAATAAAGGGTCTGACAACAACTGTCAAACCCTAATAAAGCTGAATTTAGTCTTCCGTATGGAATTTAAGTTTACAAGTGGAATTTAACTTTTCACTCAACCCATATCCTATACAAGAAACAATTCACTAATAAATACAATCATGCAACAAATTACAGCAACAGTAAATAATGATGCTTTAAACCATGCTGCAATAAGACCGCCAACTAATGCAAGTATTCCTGAAATTTCCTTTTGCGTAGCTTCCATTATTGTCGGAAAGGTCATCACCGATAAGGTCACATATGGCACATAGTACAAAAAGGATTTTATAAAAACACTTTTTATCGGTTTTCTAATCAATGAAAGCGGTAAAACTCTAATCATGTATGTCGTAATAAACATTACAAAAATATATATATAAATATTATGACTCATATTCATCTTCACTCCTTGGAAATAAAAATGCTACAACAGCCGCAATTACAATAGTAAGAATTATTGTCTTTGTTCCACTGGAAATAGCTTTTAGCACTTCCAATTTGTAGCTTAAATAGCTCAAAACATATGATACACAAACTATTCCCAAAATAACCTTATTTTCTCTAGCCTTAGGAATTGTACAAGCAATAAACATACCATATAATGCAACAGAAAGTGCAGAAACCAATCTCACTGGTAAAATTGAACCTGCCATAATTCCAAACATAGTGCCAAACGCCCAACCTGGTAATGCTACAAAAAATGCTCCATAGCAATAAAACGGATTCAAATACCCCTCCTGACTAACAGAAATTGCAAATATTTCATCCGTAACATCAAAGGCAATCAGCATTCTATGAATAAATGGCATATCAGGAGAAAGCTTTTGACTTAAAGCTGTACTCATCAAAAAGTATCTGGCATTTGCAATAAAAGTCATAATTGCAACCTGTAAATATGTCGCAGAAGCTGCAATCAAAGTAAATCCCGCATACTCACCTGCTGACGCATTATTAAAAAACGAAACCAAAAATCCCTGTATTGGAGAAAATCCAACATCTTTTGCTAAAATACCCAGAGAAAATGAAACAGCCAAATATCCAAGTCCGATTGGGATTCCATCTCTAACACCTTCTCTAAATTTTTTTAATTTATCATGTCCATATAAAAGTTTCATAAAATATTCCTCAAAAGAATTCTATTTAGTATCGCAATAATGTAAAATAATGTATATATGAGGAGGATAAAATGTATCCAGGAGTATGTAAAGCGACAAAAAAAGATGGCACGGTATACTATCGTGCAAATATCACCTACAAAGGTACTCATATAAGCATTGGAAGCTATTCTGCTGAAGATGAGTGCTTTTTAGCATACTCAGAAGCCAAAAAGATACTATCTGATACTACAATTACTATCGAAAATTTTCAATCCTTATTAAAATATCTTTCCTTCGAAAAGATAATATGTTTACTAAATTACCGAGATAACAATATCTATATCAAAAATCCAATATATCTATCTAGGAACTTTTTTTTATACTATTTATCATCAAACGTAACACTAAAATTCGATAAAGATGATTTGTTCTACTACTCTAGTCACAAAATCATGTCGCGTGGAGGTCACCTTTTTGTAAATGACTACGGCACTCAATACAGTTTACTTTCACGGTACGGCATAAAGCAATATGCAGTAAAAGGAAAAGACTACTGTTTCGTAAACAATGATGACACAGATTTCAGATACTCAAACATACTGGTAATCAACAAATACCATGGTGTTTCAAAAGAAATAAAAAATAAAAAAGACATTTTCGTTGCAAAAATACATCTAAACGGCGACTTTATCGTTGGAAAATATCACGATGAGGCCACCGCCGCAATTGCTTATAACAAGGCTGTTGATGTCTGTAAGTCGCGCGGATTAGATAAAAATTTTCCACAAAACTACGTCATTGAATATTCCCCAAAGGAATATGCTGATATTTATACCAATATTAAAATTTCTTCTGAAATATACAAATTCTTTAGAAACAAAAATTTTCGCAAATAATTATATTTTTTCTAACAATTTCCAATTTAAAAAGCCAACCACCGAAGTGATTGGCTTTTATTCTTATAAGAATTAGTTGTTGATGAACTTATCCTCTTCATTGTTCCAAGAATAAAGCTTTCTGATTTCCTCGCCAACCTTCTCTGAAGGATGCTCAGCAGCAAGCTTTCTCATAGCCTGGAAGTGTACCTGACGACCTGCTGGTGACATATCAAGAAGGAATTCCTTAGCAAATGAACCATCCTGAATATCAGAAAGGATCTGCTTCATAGCCTTCTTTGTCTCATCAGTAATAATCTTTGGTCCTGTGATATAATCGCCATACTCAGCAGTATTTGAAATAGAGTATCTCATTCCAGCAAAGCCTGACTGGTAGATAAGATCTACGATAAGCTTCATCTCATGGATACACTCGAAGTATGCATTTCTAGGATCATAACCAGCTTCGCAAAGTGTTTCGAAACCAGCCTGCATAAGTGCACAAACACCACCACAAAGAACAGCCTGCTCACCGAAAAGATCTGTCTCTGTCTCTGTTCTGAATGTTGTCTCAAGAACACCAGCTCTAGCTCCACCGATAGCAAGTGCATAAGCAAGTGCCATATCAAGAGCCTTTCCTGTAGCATTCTGCTCAACAGCAACAAGACAAGGAACACCCTTACCTGCCTGATACTCAGAACGTACTGTATGACCTGGTCCCTTAGGAGCGATCATTGTAACATCAACATCTGCTGGTGGCTTAATGCAACCAAAATGAATGTTGAAACCGTGAGCGAACATAAGCATGTTACCAGCCTCAAGGTTTGGCTCGATATCCTTCTTGTACATATCAGCCTGCTTTTCATCATTGATAAGAATCATGATGATATCATCTTTCTTAGCAGCCTCTGCTGTTGTATATACTTCAAATCCCTGCTTCTCAGCCTTAGCCCATGACTTTGAGCCCTCGTAAAGACCGATAATAACGTTGCAACCTGACTCCTTTGCATTGAGAGCGTGTGCGTGTCCCTGGCTACCATAACCAATAACAGCGATTGTCTTACCCTCTAATAATGAAAGATTACAATCTTCTTGATAATAAATTTTTGCTTCCTGTGACATTTTATATATTCCTCCTATTTTTATAAAATCACGACATCCTGAATTCCACGGCTAAGACCAGTAATACCTGTTCTAGCGAGTTCAAGTATATCATAATCACTTAACATATCCAAAAATGATTGAAGCTTATCCTGATTTCCAGTAACCTCAAGCACCATCGAATCATGATCAACATCAACAACACGACCCTTAAAAATCTCAACAATTGTAAGTACGTCCTGTCGATCAGTATTTCTTGCAGAAATCTTCACAAGCATCAATTCTCTTGTAACAGAATTGCCAGTCTCTAAAACTTTAACGTCAACAACTTCCTCGAGCTTAGAAACCTGCTTCTCAATCTGTTCAAGAATCATTGCATCTCCGTGAGTAACAATGGTAACTCGTGTAAATCTAGCATCTGCAGTAACACCAGCAGAAAAACTATCGATATTGTATCCTCTTCGTGAAAAGAGACCTGAAATCCTACTGGTAAGACCTGGTGTATTTTCTACTAAAATTGAAAGAACCATCTTTGATTCCATTATCATTCTCCTAACTGCACTTTAATGCTTTGAAGTAACAAACTGCACTATGAAAAATTCTATCACAATACTAGCCATTGTCAATAATATTTTCCATCAAATGGGTTATAAAGTCCCATATCAATACGCGAACGCTTACCTTCATAGCAAAGTGTAATGTAATAATCTTTAAACTCAAAGCCCTGTTTTATCCAAGACCTGTCACCTTTATAACAATCACAGTATTCGGAAAAATTAATCCATTGCATAACCTGAAGAAGCGGACGATCCCACATTTTACATACAGCTTCCTTAAAAGTCCAAATCTCGGTAAACCCCTTTGGAAGCTCCGTTTCTTTAAGTGATTCAAGATATTCTAAATCATATTTCGTAAAATACTTTTTTGCAATGCTTTCATCATAATCTGTAATTCGATCAATATCAATCCCACAAGGAATATCTGCAATCACACATACCGCAACAAAATCTGCGTGTGAAATAGAAAAATTTATATTTTTAGGTTGCAAAAAAATAGGCTTTCCTGTTGAAGAAGTTGAATAAACATACGGTCTTTGAATATGATTTTCCCATAACAGCTTTTCCAACAAATGAATTGAGCCCAATCGTTCGCACTTTTCTTTTAAAGTTTTGGCACTATCGACATGCTCTCTTTGCTGTGGACTTATCATATTATAAATCTCAGCAAAAATAAGCGGATTCTGAAGTGCCTCGCAATTATACGCCGCTGCTTTTATCATCCTATTTCCCCCAAAATACGTAAAAATATTATAACATAGTAGGCTCGTATATGATATTATTTTATGTATTAGGTAATTGCGAAACTCGCGAGGCTCGTTTGCAATCTTGATTAGAAACAAGGTAGATTTCGTGCCAATGCACGAAATCTTACATAAAAACATGTACTTTGAAATTTTAGGCGCACTTTAATAAGCTATAGGCTTTATTA
>JAZLJM010000067.1:0-10100 GCA_045617805.1 Pseudobutyrivibrio sp. | reverse complement strand
GTTGCCATTTATTGAATATATAAATGAACAGCTTGATGCTTTAAATAAGATATATAAGGACGATTTTGTAGTTTTTGAACAGACAGATAATGAATACAAGCAAAAAATATCTAAGGCAAAAGAAGAATTAGAAGATTTAAGAAAAGCAACATTAAAAATGGTACCAATATTGACAGATGAGAATCCGGATAAAGTAGATGCATTAACGCAATTACCAGATATAAGAGATGTAAATGTTGATATTATGCTTGCAGGATTATAATAGTGGGTGGATAGCTATAAGTGGAAAATGCATGTATTTATATTAATTTTGGCTGGATTTTACGAAGTATATAGTATTAATAATAGAAAGTATGTTGATGCTAAAGGTGTATCGGATATAAAATAGAAAGTGAAAAAAGGAGGATAATGAATAATGTTTACAAAGGAGCAGGCGCTTGAAGTTCTTACAAAGAAAAATCAGGCACACATAATGACGGGGTTTGATGAATTATCAGAGGGAAAAAAGGCTGAGTTTTTGGCTCAGATAGAAAATATCAACTGGTCAGATTTTGAACTCATCAATTCTGAAGAAAATGCATCAAGAGGCGAGTTTAGCGTTCCTGAAGCAGTATCAGTTGAAGAAATAGAAAAAAAGCACGACGAATTTGAAAAAATTGGTCTTGATGCAATTAAAAAATCTCAGGTTGCAGCAGTTTTGCTTGCTGGTGGCATGGGAACAAGACTTGGCTTTGATTTGCCAAAGGGCTGCTACAATGTAGGTCAGACACATGATCTTTATATTTTTGAGTGCCTTATCAACAATCTTATGGATGTTGTAAAGCAGGCAGGTGTTTTTGTACCTCTTTACATTATGACAAGTGAAAAAAATGACGAGGCAACTCAGAACTTCTTTAAGGAACATGATTATTTTGGTTATGACAGCAGTTACGTAAAATTCTTTATTCAGGATATGGCATGTGCTGTTGATTATGACGGCAAGCTTCTTTTGGAAGAAAAAGGTCGTCTCGCAACATCACCAAATGGTAACGGCGGCTGGTTTACATCAATGGTAAAGGCTGGCTTATCTGAAGATATGAAAAAACGTGGTGTAAAATATATCAACATCTTCGCAGTAGACAATGTCCTTCAGCGCATTGCAGACCCTGTTTTTGTAGGCGCTACAATCGCAGGTAACTTCCAGTGCGGTTCAAAGGTAGTTCGCAAGGTTGAGCCACAGGAAAAGATGGGACTTCTTTGCTTGGAGGATGGTAAGCCTTCAATAGTTGAATACTATGAGATGTCTCAGGAAATGGCTGAAGCAAAGGCTGAGGATGGTAGTCTTCTTTACAAATATGGTGTGATTTTAAATTACTTATTTTCTTTAGAAAAGCTTGAAGATATAGTAAATAACAAGCTCATGGTACATGTGGTTGAGAAAAAAATTCCACATATCGACGAGGCTGGAAATATGATTTCGCCAGAAGAGCCAAATGGCTACAAATTTGAGCTTTTAGTACTTGATATGATTCATATGATGGATACAAATCTTGCTTTTGAGGTTGTCCGCGAACGCGAATTTGCACCAATCAAGAATCTCCATGGCGTAGATTCAGTGGATAGCGCACGTGAGCTTCTTAAGAAGAATGATGTAGTACTATAAAATTGGGGGACGGTTCTTTTGCCGCACTCATGTGTACTTTGGATTAGTCTGAAAATTTCTTGTCTGTATATGGTTGTTTTTGTCTAGCTTTAATACTTACAGGGCACCTGCAGTGGGAGCACCAGGTGCCTATGGTTTATGAGCCTTGACCCTTATATAGGGGAAAGTATATAATTGGAGTAAGAATTTTTACTTACAGGGGAAGAATCGTGTATAAACGAAAAAAACGTTCTTGGGCTAAGCATATGGATTTTATGCTACTTGATATGTTGGCAGCGGAGCTTGCGTTGTTTTTAGCTGTACTTATCAAGTTCGATGGAGCAATTCTGTTTTATGATAGATTTGAACACTATATGCTTTATCAGAATTTAGCGTTCTTTTTGCCTTTTATTGACTTGGCGGGAGTGCTTTTTACTGAGACCTATACAGGAATTTTACGACGAACTAAATATCAGGAAATAACAGCTAGTTTATGGCATACACTTGTAAATCTTGGCGGTGTTTTGATTTATATGTATGCCGTGCAGACTTCATATTATTACTCACGTTATGCGTTGGCTATTTTTGCGGTGCTGATGTTTATTCTTTCATATTTCGTACGCGTAATGTGGAAGCGTGTTATCAGACGGCGCAAGCTTTTGGACGTAAACAAATCTACTATGATTGTTATTGCAGAAAGTGGTACAGTCGATAGATGTCTTTCTGAAATTGCACACAATCCATATACGGATTTCAAGGTAAATGGTGTTTGCATTATTGATGAGGATAGAGTTGGTCACAGGATTCAGGGAATTCCTGTTGTTGCGACTGCTGATAGTGTATTTGAATATCTGCGTACAAATATCGTGGATGAGGTTTTTATTGATGGTAATTCCCGAAATGGCGCAGCAAGTCTTGCCAGTACATTGGTTGAGCAGGGAATGACAGTTCATATTTCTTTGATTCATACAGACAATGTTATGCCTAATCGAATCATGGAAAATTATGGTGATTTTATTGTTCTTACGACTAGTATGCTTATTGCTTCGAATAGACAGGCTTTTTGTAAGCGTGTTATGGACATAATAGGCAGCATTATTGGTCTTGTTTTTGCGTTTATTGCGTTTATTATTTTTGCACCGATTATTAAAATACAGTCACCTGGTCCTGTTTTCTTTACGCAGGTAAGAATTGGACGAAATGGTCGTCGTTTCAAATTTTACAAATTTAGGACGATGTATGTGGATGCCGAAGAGCGCAAGGCAGAGCTTATGAAGCATAATGAGATGGATGGCAATATGTTTAAGATGGAGAATGATCCTCGTATTATTCCGATTGGACATTTCCTTAGGAAATTCTCTATCGATGAGCTGCCTCAGTTCTTGAATGTTCTTTTGGGCGATATGTCGCTTGTAGGAACCAGACCGCCTCTTGAAAACGAGTATGAGAATTATGAGCTTCATCATAAGGCTAGACTTAGTATTAAGCCAGGTCTTACTGGAATGTGGCAGGTTTCTGGCAGAAGTGATATCAAGAATTTTGAAGATGTTGTGGCGCTTGATACAGTATATATTGCAAATTGGTCGCTGTGGCTTGATGTAAAGATACTTTTTAAGACGATTGCTGTTGTAATTAGTGGAAAGGGATCCAGATAGTGGCAGACGTATATTTTTCGCTCGTAGTGTGGACGCATTCTCCGAATATGGACTTTTTCAAGAATATGTTAGAGTCAATAGATGATCAGGAGTATCGTGAATTTGAGCTCTATATTTTAGATGATGGAGCTGACCGTGCTATCGAGGTTTTGATTCATGAATTTTTCCCAGATATCGTGGATAAGGTTCATTATAGAAAACTAAAGAAAAAAACTGGTGGAGCCTATGCATTTAACATAGGCTCTCATTTTGCTGAGGGAAGTCATATTGTCTTTTTGGGACAGCATGACAGACTTAGTCCCAATACCTTGAGTGAATTTGCGAGAGTAATTAATACAGACCCTGATAAAACAGGAATTATTTTTACAGATCATGATGAATTGATTGGTCTTGATAGGATGAATCCAAAATTTAAATCAGGATTTAATAAAGAACTTTTGCTGCATACGCCTTATATTGGCGACTTTTTATGCATTTCAAAGGAAGTGTATAGGCGTCTTGGAAAGTTCAATGAAAAGGCTCAGTATGCATATACATATGAATATCTTTTGCGAGCTGATTCAAAAAAATTTTCGATTTATCATCTTCCGATGCTTTTATATCATAAGCGTGTGGAAGGAAAAACTCTTACGAAGGAAGCTCGTCACGAAGCAGAATATGCATTGAAGGAACATATGCATCTTGCAAAATCATATCTCATGCAGTCAGGTGTTTCGTGCGAAGTTCGAATGGATCCAAGTCTTAAAAAATGGTTTATTGATTATGACGAGAGCACTTTTCGTCGTTTTGGAGGAGATTACATCTATCTACACGATTCAGATGTAAAGCTCTACACCAGAAATAATGTGCGTCGTATGTATGGTTATCTCAAGCAGCCAGACGTTGCAGTTGTTGGCATACGCTTTTTAGATCACGGTCTTACAATTGACAATATCGGGTACATAGTAGATAACGAAGGCTTCACTTATCCTGCTTTTCATGGACAGAAGCTTTATCGCAGTGGGTACGAAGGCATCGATAGTATCCCACGTGATGTTTCCATGGTGGATGCTGGGTGCTGTCTGATTGATGAAAAAGTATACCGCATGCTTCACGGCTTTAATACTAGCCTTACAGGTCGTGATGCAATGCTTGATTTTTGTTTGCGCGCCAAGCAAAAGGGTTATAGAACAGTTGTAATTCCCTATTGCACCGCAAAATACAAGATAAAAAAATCGGAATCGACGGAATATTCGCATTCTGTTTTATTGGAAAAGCATGGCGAGAGATTTTTAAGGGGTGACCAGTTTTACAATCCTAATCTACCAATGGGATTGTTGAATTATGTGCTGCCGGGGATGGATAGCTAGTTGCGGGGAAGGTAATAGTGTGCGTGAATGATAATTTACAGAATCCCGTGAAACGGTCAAATCTGTAAATTATGCTTAAAGTCCTCACAGCACGCATATATAATATAAAATGTGACAAAATTATTACATAATGCATCACGAATATCTTGACACTTTGCTGTAAAAAGGAGTATGCTAATTTCTATCTTGGGGATTTTTTTAAAAAATTCGGATTGGAGATATTTTAATGAGTAGAAACGATTTCGATTTTGATTTTAGTCAAGAAAGTCGAGCTCCTAGAAGACCTCAGAATGGTCAGCCTAGAAGACCTCAGAATGGTCAGCCTAGCAGACCTCAAGGAAATGCTGGAGCACCAAATAGATCAGGTCAATTTAATGATTATAATATATATGAGAATGGTCGCTTAGAAGACTTAGATGCTGAGCTTTATGGTTATGAGCAGGATTCATATGGAAGTGCTTCATCACGTCCATCAGGCTCGCGCTCATCAGGATCAAGACCATCAGGATCAAGATCTTCAGGTTCACGCTCATCAGGTTCGCGCCCATCAGGTTCACGTCCGTCAGGATCAAGACCTTCAGGCTCTCGTGGAAATAGTTCAGTTAATCGTAAGCCTGCACATAATTCATCACGTCCAGCAGGTGGCGGCAATAGAGGTGGCCGTGGTGGAAACCGAGGTGGCAAAAAGAAGAGCGATGGAAAGAAGATAGTTATTATTGAAATTATTGTAGCAGTTCTTCTTATTATTGGAGTTGCATTATATTTGATTTTCAGCAAAATGAATTGGGATGATTCAATCAGTATTGATAATCTTGAGGTGAATAATCTTGATGATGCTACTGAGGAGATTCTTGATAATTACACTACGCTTGCATTCTTTGGTGTTGATAATCGTGCAAATGGTAAATATGAGGGTGGTAACTCTGATAGTATGATGATTGTTTCCATCAACAAAGAAACCAAAGAAGTAAATATCGTGTCTGTAATGCGTGATACATATCTCAATGTAGATGACGGTGACACTTATAGAAAGTGTAATTATGCATACAATCATGGTGGTCCAGAACAGGCTATTAATATGTTAAACCGTAATTTTGACCTTAAAGTTTCTGGATATGTTTCTGTAGACTTTATGGCTCTTGCAAAAATAGTTGATGATATAGGTGGACTTGAGGTTGAAATTACTCAGGCAATGGTAGATGCTACAAACCCTGAAACAGGTGGTCCTGCACTAGCTGGTTATATTGCAGAGGTTCAGACTGTTATTAGTGGTGAATACAAAGAAAGCGAATGCTTCTTAAAGCCAGGTGTCCAGAAGCTTAACGGAACTCAGATAGTTGGTTATTGTCGTCAGCGTTATTGTGGTGGTGATGATTACGGCCGTACAGAGCGTCAGCGTGAAGTTGTAACAAAGATTATTAATGAAGCTGTAAATGCAGATGTAGGAACAAGAGTTAAGATTGCCAAGGATGTGTTCCCATATGTATCAACAAGCCTTGATCTTGATGATATTGTATCAATGGGTAAGGATGCTAGAGATTACAAGATTAGTTCAACTAGTGGTTTTCCATTTGATCTTACAACAGGTACATACGGTAAAAAGGGTAGCTTGGTTGTTCCATGTACACTTTCAGACAATGTTACAAAGCTACATGGTTTCTTGTTTGAGCAGGATAACTATACACCTACAGAAACTGTTACAAATATTTCTGAAAAGATTCAGAATGATACAGGTACATCGTCATCAAGTGCTACTGTAAATCAGGAGAATGACAAATAGAATTATTGCTTAGCCAATGTGAGATAAGTAAACTAAATGATTTGGTGATATCGAATAAGAGATAAGTAAGCTAGATGATTTGGTGATATCGGATAAGAGATAAGTAAACTAAATGATTTGCTGATATCGAATAAGAGATAAGTAAATCAAATGATTTGATAATGTGAAATGAATTTTAATGCTTAGCTAATTGTGAGTAACCACAAATGGGGCGTGTTTCCATTTTGTGGTTGCAGACCAATTAGGCTAAGCATTTTTTGTTGCTTTATGATGGATGGTGTTATTACCTTCTTTGGAGAATCAAAGAATAGGATGCAGCTTTTCTTTATCCGTGTGTATGGATGGTGTTAGTGCGTTAGGTTATATTTTGAATAATCCCTAAAGTTAGAATAATTAACTTTAGGGATTATAATGATTTTAACCATGCTGTTATTAAATAACCCTAAAGTGGGAATATTTAATATTAGCTGAATGCTTTTTACTGAGCAGAAAAGCTTTTTTGTTAAGCTGAAATGTTTTTTGCTGAAATGATTTACAGAATATAAGGAATTATATTATATTGTAAATAAATGTTTCTAATATTTATTGAAATTGAAGAAGATTCATAATTAATACATATCCATTAAAATAAAAAATCATACAATATTAGGCTTCAAGTTTAAGTTAAAGGAGAAATATTCAATGAAAAGAAATAGTCGTAGAGTTTTGTTTGTTGTTGCTATCTTGGCAATGAATTCACTAGTGGCATTTGCGGCACCTAAGAAAATGCCAAATGGTGAGATTTTTGATGCTGTATATTATGCAGGAGCTAATCCTGATGTTGCGAAGGCGGTCGGAAACAATGAGGCTGCTTTGTATGGACACTATGTAAAGTTCGGTAAGGCTGAAGGGAGAGTTGCTGTTGAACCGCAGGATCCTAGACAGGCGGCTGCTTTGAATGTGACAGTTTATAATGATGGTGTGCAGCAGGTGATAAATCTTTGTAATGAGCAAAGAGCAAAAGCTGGTTTACAGCCTCTTGTTTATGACAGGACATTAACAAATGCGGCTATGATGAGAAGTGCTGAGATGAGGGCTAATAATTACTTTGAGCACGCGCGACCTGATGGTAGAAGCTGTTTTACAGTATTTGATGAGTATGGAGTTAATTGGACATCTGTTGGAGAAAATATTGCTTTAAATCAAAGATCTCCAAAGCAGGTTGTTGATGCGTGGATGAATTCGCCTGGACACAGAGCAAATATTATGAAGCCTGGATATAGAAGGATAGGTGTAGGCTTTGATAATTACTATTGGACTCAGTTGTTTGCTAATTAAATTATAGGTGGTCTTGAGAAAATCAAAAGCATGACTTGAGAAATTTTTATGGCTTGTTCGGTTGCGACAGGTCGGATTTTGTTGTAATATATTTCATTGTGGATGATTAGAATTTGTGTACAAAATCATTCATTTTTCAAAATGAAAGGAAACAATTAACAATGTGTGGAATAGTTGGATATATTGGTAAGTCACAGGCAGCTCCAATTTTGCTTGATGGACTTTCAAAGCTTGAGTATAGAGGTTATGATTCAGCAGGTATGGCTATTTGTGATAATGGCAAACTTCTTGCTGAAAAGGTAAAGGGACGTCTCAAGGGACTTTCTGAGAAAACTCATGATGGTGAGACAATGCCAGGTACAGTGGGTATTGGTCATACACGTTGGGCTACTCATGGTGAGCCAAACGAAGTAAATGCACATCCTCATCTTAATGCAGATGAGACTATTGCTGTTGTTCACAATGGTATTATTGAGAACTATGGCAAGCTCAAGACAAAGCTTCAGGAGAGAGGCTATGTTTTCAAGTCAGAGACAGATACTGAGGTTGTAGCACATTATCTTGATTACTACTACAACAAATATGACAAGGATCCTCTTACAGCAATTACAAAGGTTATGCATCGTGTTGAGGGTGCTTATGCTCTTGGTATTATTTTTGCTGATCATCCAGATGAGGTTTATGCAGTTCGTAAGGATAGCCCACTCATTGTTGGTCGTGGCAAGGATGGTAATCTTATTGCATCAGATGTTCCTGCTGTTTTGAAGTATACTCGCAATGTTTACTTTATTGACAATCAGGAAATCGCTCATCTTACAGAGGACAATATTGAATTTTTTGATGTTGATGGTTCTCCTATTGAGAAGGAATCAAAGACAATCGAGTGGGATGTTGATGCTGCTTCAAAGGGTGGTTATGACCACTTTATGATTAAGGAAATCCATGAGCAGCCAAAGACAGTTCGTGATACATTAAATCCACGTATCAAAGACGATATGGTTGATATCGAAGAGCTTGGTATGACTGATGATGAAATTAAAGCAATTTCTCGTATTCGTATCGTAGCCTGCGGTTCTGCTTATCATACAGGTGTTACAGCAAAATATGTTTTTGAAGAGATGGCACGTATTCCAGTTGAGGTTGATATTGCTTCTGAGTTCAGATATCGCAATCCAATTCTTGATAAAAATGAGCTTGTTATAGCTATTTCTCAGTCAGGTGAGACAGCGGATACAAAGGAAGCTGTTCGTATCGCTCGTGCTATGGGCAATATGACACTTGCTATCGTAAACGTAGTTGGTTCTTCTATAGCTCGTGAGGCTGAGAAGGTTATGTATACTTGGGCTGGTCCAGAGATTTCAGTTGCAACAACAAAGGCATACTCTGCACAGCTTATCGCTCATTACTTACTTGCAATGAAGTTTGCCTATGTAAGAGGCACTATAACAGTTGATGAAATGAAAGCTTACATCAAGGACTTGAAGCAGCTTCCAGAGCAAATCGAGATGCTTCTTGGTAACAAAGAAAAAATCCAGCGCTTTGCCAACAGATATGTTGCCGCAAAGGATGTATTCTTTATTGGACGTGGCATTGACTACGCTATTTCGATGGAGGGTTCATTAAAGCTTAAAGAGATTTCATACATTCATTCTGAAGCATACGCTGCCGGCGAGCTTAAGCATGGTACAATCTCGCTCATCGAGGATAACACTCTTGTTGCAGCAGTAGCTACTCAGGAAGCAATTTACGACAAGACTGTATCTAATATCGTAGAGGTAAAGAGCCGCGGTGCTTTCGTTCTTGCTGTTACAACCGTAGATCATGAGGATATTGAAAAAGTATCTGATTACGTTATGTACGTACCAAAGACAAACAAGTTCTTTATGAACTCACTTGCAATTATTCCATTGCAGCTCTTTGGTTATTATGTATCAGTTGGCAAAGGCTTTGATGTAGATCATCCAAGAAACCTTGCTAAATCCGTAACAGTTGAGTAATTCTGAATTCAAAAATTTGGATTCGAATTATTGATGGTGGGTATTTTGTAAAGTGTGAATTTGAGAAATTCTAATATGTGTATAATTTGGATTTGAGAAATATATGTATAAGTATATGGATTTGGGAAATCTATATATGTGTAAAATTTATATATGTGTAAAATCTATATATGTGTAATATCTATATATGTGTAAAATCTATAATTTTTATGCTGTGGTTGTCTGAATAGAAACCACAGCTTTTTTACTTTATAGCTTCCTGTATGATTCAAAGTGAAAAGAAGCTGTAAGTTGATTTTACAAAAATAGATACCTTGGTTAAACTGTCATTGCTGACCGGGCAGTTAGCAAATAACAGAGAAAGAAAGGTATCTACAAATG
>JAZLJM010000066.1:0-2347 GCA_045617805.1 Pseudobutyrivibrio sp. | reverse complement strand
AATCCACGTCTTACCAACCTGACGCACTCCTTTCAAAATGAGTGGCTTGCGATAGGAAGAATTCTTCCACTCCAGCAGCTTATTTAAAATCAATCGTTCCATATCTCATCCTCCATCACACTTTTATTATGGTTTTGAGGTAATATAATCACATTATTATTATATGCAGTGCAAACAAAAAATACAATCACTCATCACATATTTATGCTGGATTTCCGTCATATGAATCACACTTTTATTATATTTCTGCTTTCTAAGAAACTTATTTAGATTCATAAGTTTATTATTCTCCCATTCTCCCATCTCATATTATATGAATAAACGAGATATTCTATACAAGCCACACAAAACACATAAAATAGGGTAAGCCAATCAGTTATTAACTAATTAACTCACCCTATTTTTTTACTGTTAATTAATTTCTAGTCAATCGTCTCTTTCCGATTTCCACGGCTCATAATGTGATACACTGCGCCCGCGTACCTATATTCAACAGCTATGTTTTCATCTCATAAATTCAATCAAATCCGCCATCCAAGAACTAGCAGATGTATCATACGCCAGACCGCAGCCATGACCTCCAGTCGGAAAAATTTCAATTTTGTGCTCAACACCCTTAGATGCAAGTGCCGCACCCAAACGACGTGAATTGCTAACTGGCACAACATCATCATCCTCACATGCCCATACAAAAGTCTTTGGATAATCAGCAGATATATGACGATCTACAGACAATTTTTCACAAAGAGCTTTGTCTCCACCAGTCAAAGCAACAGCACTTCCCTCATGAAAATCCTCTAATAAATTAATTACAGGATAACTCAGAGCAATTTTGTTTGGTTTAACATTAATCTGTTCATAGCATTGAGCCAAATTTGCATCATAATCCTTCAGCCTGTCCATCAATTCCTTTTCAATTTCTTTATACACAAATCCATATGATGCACACAAATGTCCGCCAGCCGATGAACCTAAAATCATAACATTGTCTGCATCTATACCATAAAAATCAGCATTAGCTCTTACATATTTCATCGCATAGCAAAGATCAACCTGTGGCAATGGATACGAATTTGGTTTCAAACGATATGTCAAGACAAATGCATGATACCCAGCCTGCTCCAGAACTCCCGCAAGCTCTAATCCCTCGCTATACACAGAAAGATTTTCATATCCTCCACCAGGACAAATAATTACAGCAGGCTTGTTTCTCACTTCATCCGGCTTTTTTGTAAATATACATACAGAATTTTTAGTACTAGGATGAAGGCTCGGAATATTCCCACCAGAATTCTTATTCCACAAAGAAATAACATCATATATCGGTCTCTCGCATTGCTCCTTAGCAAGATAAGCTGCTTTTATCATGTCATCTGCAGGAAACGGCTTCTTCCAAGGCATCATCACCTTCTGCTCCACCTCTTCCAACGACCAATCAATCGCCTCATCCGGTGCAAACCCCAACCATTCCTCCAAAAACAACATATTAAAAAAATTGAAGCACTTTTCATCCTTCTTCATCTCTGAATAAATATCACGAATTGTATTTTTCTTTGTAAAAACCATTTCCCCCTCCATAAAAACTAAGTAAAATTCGTTAAAAAATTAAAATCCCATAGATTAAGTAGTAAGAATTCCACTTAGATAACTCGGAATCCTACATAGTGCTTAACCATTTCTTTTTATACAGTAGGCGTTTGCGAAACGCCACAAGCCGCATAAATACGGCATTCTTTCTTCTAAAAATACAAATAACCCCTCACTGGATATGGTATAATAGAATTGACTAAAAACTAAAAACCAATTCCCAAGAAAGGAGTTATTCTGACATCTATGATACCATATAAACAGCTTTCTTTGGCAGATATTTATTCAGATTGCCAAGATAAATTTGAAAATGACAAACCTGAGTTTCTTTCTCTATTAGAATCCCACATCGATATTGATGAAATTATTCCTATTTCTTTTTATAATCATTTTTATGCATCAACGGGCAGAACCCGTAAATACCCTTTACGTGCACTGCTGTGGGCTTTAATTATTCAGCGCATTTTCTCTATTCCCACTGATCAGCTTTTGCTCACTTTTCTTAACTACTCAAAACCACTTCGAGAATTCTGTGGTTTTGATAAAGTTCCTGATGCTTCTAAAATCACCCGCTTCAAGCAGGATTTCCTTGAAGACTTACAGCTTGTTTTTGACAAACTTGTTGATTTAACTGAACCTATATGTCAGGCTATTGATTCTGCCAAATCTGATATGACTATCTTTGATTCCTCAGGAATCGAAGCTTTTGTTACAGAAAATAATCCCAAGTATGCTAACCACATTATCAAGCAACTTAAGG
>JAZLJM010000065.1:0-4702 GCA_045617805.1 Pseudobutyrivibrio sp. | reverse complement strand
ATGACTACTCAAAAAACTGACTATAGGGATTTTATACCCTTTTTTCCAGATAATAGAGATTAGTTCAAGCTGCGTGGATCAAATTTAAAGGTTCATGGTGCAGTTCTTAGTTCAGATACTGCTTCATGAATAATTCAGGATAAGTTGTGCATTAATAAAAAGTTATTGGTTTTATAATATGTTGTGCACTAATAAAAAGTTGATATCGAGTGAATAATAAGATTTTTTCACTAATAATCAGCCTTCATAGCATTTCATAATTACTTTGAGTCTTTGCGGGACTTCTGATGATATCATTTCTTCAATATCTATTACTGCAATTCCAAGCTGAGCAGCTCTGTGTCTTGCAGCAGCATTGATTGATTCTGTAGTTGCGATAACTGCTTTTGCGCCTTTGCCACCAAAGCGGTCACGTATAATTGCAAGTTCATTTAGTGCCTCTGTTTTTACATCGCATGCTTTGCAGCTAATAAAAATTGGTGTGACACCACGAGTAGCTACAACATCGATTTCATTGCTCACGCTATCGTGTCCAACATATCCGTCCCAATCAACAATAGCAGAGCTAATCACATCACCAAAAATCCCGGTTTTGCGACATGCCTCATACATATATAGCTCAAGTGCACTTCCGACATCTCTTAACCAAGCCCTGATTTGTTCATCCTTAAAGGTAAAGCTAACCTGTTCATCAAAGAATTCAAGACTTGTCAAAAATCCAATGTCACGTAGCTTGGTTAAAAGATTTTTTGAACCATAGACCCTTCTGCCATGCTCACCTTTTTGATCGAGCATACCACTAACAGACAGATTGATTTCTTCGTCATGATGATTTCTTGAAATGCGTTGAAAAAAAGTAATCTGATCAGGCCATTCACGTTTATGCTGTAAGAAGATATCAAAGAATTTGTCAAAATCCTTCTCATAGCTACTAAGCAAATTGTTATCAACACGTCCTTTTCTAAGCGTTCCACCTGCCATCAGGAAAAAATCTTCTACTGAATAATTCAGTGTACATTTAACATTCTCGGCAAAATCAGCATTCATAATATTGTAGAAACGATTATTCTTTCTAGAATAGGTAAAAGCGGGGAGCTTTGTCTTTTGACAAAACATACCTGTTGCAAAAAGAGCCGCATCATTTCCACCTGTCACATCAATTCCTATATTAGGATATTTTTTATATATATCCTCAAGCTGTGCCAAAATTTCGCCTGTCTCAAATAAGCTGCTTTTTACAATTTTTATGTTTATCTGTAAACCTCTTTTTTTAAAGAAGCTTTTGATAGTATTCAAAAATTTATCAACATCCACTAATTCAGGCGGACAAAGATATATGACATTTTTCGGCTTAAACATCTCTGCTCCCAGCACATTTTCAATTGCTCGCTCATCAAAAAGTTCAACTAAAGTATCCATATTGCGTTATCCTCATAAATTCATTTATCACGCTATTATCTTTAATATATTCTACCACTTTTTTGTGTTTATATTTTTATGGGAAATAAGTAAAAATGTGTAGGTTAGTGATTGGAGAAGAGTACTTTTGAAATTGGGTGTGGTTTTGAGTTTTCGATGAGCCTTTGGCGATACGTGTTGTTGTCAAAAATTTATATGTTAAAAATAACCCAAAAAGTAAAAATTGTTAAATTTTGGGTTATTGGAGTGAATTTTCAAGGAGGTTGTTTTGAAAATGTTAACCCAAAATGTAGGATATTTCAGATTTTGGGTTATGGAAAATAGTTAAAATATTTGATGTATAGTACTTATGTGAAGAATAAATAACCCAAAATTATTATAATTCGGAATGTTGGGTTATTAGAGTTGAAAACATCATATTTCAAAAATCAATATGGTAACCCAAAAACATCGATTTTTG
Organism: Pseudobutyrivibrio sp.; assembly: GCA_045617805.1. Classification (GTDB taxonomy): domain Bacteria; phylum Bacillota; class Clostridia; order Lachnospirales; family Lachnospiraceae; genus Pseudobutyrivibrio. The sequence goes on along the minus strand of JAZLJM010000065.1, from coordinate 2,823 downwards.
AGATTTTGGGTTATTGTTTTGAAAACAGCGTATCTGAAAAAAATATGATATAACCCAAAAAGAAGAAAAATAGAAATTTTGGGTTATTGAATTAGTATCAAAAATATTCCAATAGTCAAAATACTATATTTACGCATCAGCAAAGCAATAGAATTACCCATCACCAAAGCAATATATTTACGTATCACCAAAGCTATAGAATTACGCATCACCAAAGCAATAGATATATTGACAAGTAAGCGGTTGCTTACTATAATTTTTATATTCGGTAAGCAAATGCTTACTTACCATAGATTCCCCAATATAATATATGAATTCAATTGATTACTGAAAGGAAATCTGTATGACAACAAAAGAATTGATTTTGAATGAATCGCTGAAATTATTTTCTATAAATGGATATGATGCTGTATCGACAAGGATGATCGCACGTGCGATAAATGCTTCAGATGCCGTAATTTATAAACACTTTTCAAGTAAGCAGGACATCTTTGATACCATTGTAAAAATAAGTCAAGAAAAGTTTGAAGCAAAGAGAAATGAAGTATGTCTAGATGTAGTCAGTTGGGAAGAACTGGAAGAAATCTGTTTAGCCAGGTATGAATTTCTTACACAGGATGAATGGATTGTAATGTTTAGGAAGCTGCTTCTTATTGAACAGTTTAAAAATCCTAAGATGGGTAAATTATATAATGATATTTTTGTTGAGTATCCCATTAAGGCTACCGCGGAGCATTTTGAGAAATTGATAAAAAATGGATATATGAAAAAAGGAGACCCGAAGGTGTATGCTGTAGAACTCTATGCTCCATTTTTTCTTTGTTCAGGAGAAGCTGAGATTTCTGAAGAGATGGAAAATGTTTTGAAAGAGCATGTCAGAAATTTTCGAAGAAACGTTGTTATAGAATAATTAAGTAGGAGTAAATTTAATGATAGTAAAAAGTAAAGCATTTGAGAATAATGGTATGATCCCAAAGAAGCATACTGGATTTGGTGAAGATAAATCGCCAGAACTAATGATTAAGGAAATCCCTGAAGGTACGGTATCTTTAGCAATAATAATGGATGATTTGGATGTGTCTTTTAAAGAATATTTTACGCATTACACTATATATTTGGTGGATTGCTTTGGACATGGTGATAGTGAAAAAAATCCTGCATTATATAGATGCAAAATTATTGGTGATGCAATTGCTGATTTCATCAAAAATGTTGTAAAAAAAGAGTGCATCATTAGTGGGCATTCTTCTGGTGGGATTCTTGCTGCTTATGTGGCAGGAGTAATTCCAAAGCTTGTTAAAGGTGTTATGCTTGAAAATCCACCCTTTTTTAATGCAATGCCAGGAGAGTTTGAGAACACTTTTGTCTATCATGATGGGTTTAAGGTTATGCACGATTTTTTGAATCAGACAGAAGAAACAGAATATCTTGTTTACAATATTGAGAATGGATACATATTCAATTATTTAGGAACAAAATTCTTTGGGAAAAACTGGGCTCACGAGCTTGCTATGGAAATGAAAGAAAAGCTAAAAGCTGCACCGGGTACAATTCCAAAATGTGAAAAGGTATCAGATAAATCTTTTCATGGATTTGTTTATATGAACAAATTTGACAAGCTTTTTGCAGAAAGCTTCTATACAGGTGAATGGTTTGAAGGAGTAACGCAGGAAGAGATATTAAAATCTGTAAAGTGCCAAGTGGTTTATTTAAAAGCAAAGACCAGGTATGGAAAAGATGGAATACTGTGGGCTGCAAATACAGATGAAGCAGCAGATAAGATGATGAGCCTTTTAGCAAATGCAAAGAAAATTGTTGTTCGAAGTGGACATGATATTCACTATGAAAAGCCAAGGTGCTTTTTAAGGGCGCTGCAGAAATTAGGGACGGTTCTTTTGCCACGCCCATGTGTACTTTGGCTTAGAAGAAATTAGGGACGGTTCTTTTGCCATGCTCATGTGTACTTTGACTTAGAAATTCACAAGATGACAGGTTTTTATAATTTAAAAAAATTATGTGAGGATTATACGATGAGAATAGAAACAGAAAGACTAATAATAAAGGATTTTGATATTGAAATGGCACAGGTCGTACACGAGAATTCGCTTGATGAAGATAACCGAAGATTTGTACCAGATGAGGTATTTGAAACAGTTGACGAGGCAAGAGAAACAATAGAGTTTCTTATGAGTCAATATGATTCTGCAGATGGTCCACTTGTCTACCCGATTATTACAAAGGATGATGAAAACATAGGCTACGTGCAGCTTGCTCCAATTGAGGAGGGCTGGGAAATAGGTTATCACATTGCAAAAAAATATACTGGAAATGGATATGCAACAGAAGCTGTAAAGGCATTTATACCCTATATCGCAGAAAAAAAGGCACTTCAGGCTATATGGGGAGTGTGCTTGAAGGAAAATTTGGCTTCTGTCAAAGTGATGGAAAAATGTGGCTTTGAAACGGTTTTTGTTGGCGCGGGAGAATATCAGGGGCAAAGGTGTGAAATTGTAAAGAAGATTTGGCAGGTGAATTAATTTTGGAATATTAATCGTTGCTATTGTTAGTCTTGTTTACAAGATTTCACATAAAAAATAACCGCCCAAGCGATGTGGTGACTGTGGTGACCCCAAAAAGTTAGACTTTTATTGCGTAGTAGAGATTTTATCTACTACGCATTTTTTGCTTTATAGGAAATTTGTCCTCCGGACAAATCTCGTTATAAGAAAAGCCCGCGCGGAGGCGGGCATGGTTCGTAGAAGACGGTTCTAAATCTAAAAGATATAGAAACCTTCTCCTTCATCTTCATCGTCAAAATCATCT
>JAZLJM010000064.1:0-10092 GCA_045617805.1 Pseudobutyrivibrio sp. | reverse complement strand
GGGCCTTAATCTCTTTAGCAACAGTGGTTCTGTCCTTATGAATACGGTTGCCTATGGCAGTAAACGAATAACCATAGTTCAGGAATTCATGAATAACAGACCTATCCTTATAGGTAAGGTGAGAATACTTCTTTTCAATTGTTTTTTTCATAGTGGTATGTCCTTTCTATCATACCCATATCAGTTGAAAAGATTATATAACAAAGACATCCCCTTGGATGTTCTCAAGGTAATTTCCCGATACCATTAAAACGGGAAGTTTCAATAAAAATTTACTGGCGGTTATATATTGAATGTTAAGCGTGCGGGGGGGAAAAGATCCTTCACAGTGTTAGATTTAGGCGAAAATAGCCAAATACAGACAAGTAAAATTAACCAAAATAGTGTCGGGTGAAAATAACCACAAAAAGATAACTAAAAAAAGCCATTACAATTTTTATTCTTCCTTTATACTAAAAATTAGGGGCGGTTCTTTTGCCACGCGCATGTGTACTTTGGCTTAATTCTTCACACGATGACAGGTTTTAATAAATGCAGTATTCAAATTTTGTTTGACAGTATTCTGTCAATAATACCACGAGGGATTCCGGTAAGACGATTGATTTGTCTTGCAGAAATCCCTTTTTCATGTAGCAGGAAAATAGAGTTTCGCCTGTCTAAAAGAGAAAAATTACTAATAGCAGTTGGGTAATTTACGTTGCAGGATTGTTTGATTATTTCAATTGCTACATCATCAGGGATACGCCGTTTGATATTGTTTATATCAATAAAAATAATATCAGAATCTGACGAATGGTATTCGATAAACTCATCAATAGAATTGAATTCGGACAGGATAAAATTGATATCGACAAGTGTATCATTTTGTGCGGTATATGCTTGATAACTATTCCAGGGATATTTTGCGCCTATAGATTTTTCAAGGTTAGCTTTTAAGGGATTTCTGTGAATATAGCGTAGAGCTGAAAGTAGATAATCGAGAGATTCTATTGGTTCGCTGTAGTATCGTCCGTCCTGTAATGGTCCGGAACGACTATACTTCATATTGAACCAGCTTGCGTATGTAGTGTTTATTTTTTTAAAAATAGAACCAAGTGGTACTGTATTTGTTCGTATCAGTAAATGAACATGATTGGACATAAGACAGTAGGCAAATAAATCAAAATCGCAGTTTTCTTTTTGGAATTCTAAGATTTCCAAGTACTTTAGATAATCTTTGTTTTCTTCAAATAGAAGTTGGCTGTTCACTCCTTTGATAACGATATGATATATGTCAAGTGTAGATAGTTGACGTGGTTTTCTAGGCATATAAAACTTACTCCTTTTACTATTTATTGATTTTTATATTTGTCGTGAAAAATGGTAGAACCACCAAAATGAATAAAAATATGTATTCAAATGAAAAATACGAAGCAATAATACTATCTTTTTTGGAAAAAGTAAATACCTGATTATTGAGTTTTTTGACTCGTTGTGATAGCATTTAAAAGCTGGAAATGAAAAAATGCGATAAAGTGGTATAGTGGACGAGCCAAAGTACACATGACCGTGGCAAAAGGACCGTCCCCATTACGGAGGTATATATATTATGAAACTAGGAATCGTAGGACTTCCAAATGTAGGAAAGTCAACACTTTTCAATTCACTTACAAAGGCAGGCGCGCTTGCTGCAAATTATCCTTTTGCAACAATTGATCCAAATGTTGGTATCGTGTCTGTTCCAGATAAGAGACTTAATGAATTGTCAAAGATGTACAATTCAAAGAAGACAACACCAGCTACAATTGAGTTTGTAGATATTGCGGGACTTGTAAAGGGCGCTTCAAAGGGTGAAGGCCTTGGAAACCAGTTCTTGGCAAATATTCGTGAGGTAGATGCTATTGTGCATGTTGTTCGTTGCTTTGAGGATGCAAATGTTGTGCACGTGGATGGTTCTATTGATTCGTTGAGAGATATTGAGACAATTAATCTTGAGCTTCTTTTTTCTGATATTGAAGTTCTTGAGCGTCGTTATTCAAAAACTGAGCGTTCTGCACGTATGGATAAGACTCTTCAGAAGGAAGCAGCTATGCAGAAGAGATTACTCGACCATATGAATGCTGGTGGCATGGCGAAGACATTTGAGCTTAATGATGAGGATGAGGAAAATTATTTTAAGGAGTACAATTTGCTTACTGCAAAGCCTGTTATTTATGCTGCAAATGTTGAGGACGAGGATTTGGCAGATGATGGTGCTAATAACAAAAATGTTGCAGCAGTTCGTGAGTATGCAGCAAAAGAGGGTTCAGGTGTATTTGTAATTTCTGCCCAGATTGAGCAGGAGATTTCTGAGCTTGATGATGAGGAAAAAGCAGAGTTCTTGGAGGCTATGGGACTTGCTGAGTCAGGACTTGATAAGCTTATTGCAGCTTCATATAGCTTGCTTGGACTTATTTCATATCTTACATCAGGTGAGGATGAGACTAGAGCATGGACTATTAAAAAGGGCACAAAGGCACCACAGGCTGCTGGAAAGATTCATACTGATTTCGAGCGAGGCTTTATTAAGGCTGAGGTTGTAAGCTATGATGACCTTATGGCAAATGGGTCTATGGTTGCCGCTAAGGAAAAAGGTCTTGTGCGTATGGAAGGTAAAGAGTACGTCGTTGTTGATGGTGATGTAATTACATTTAGATTTAATGTCTAAAACCAGAAAAATGCACAAAAATAAAAATACACAAAATCTTCATTGATTTTTTGTACAAAAGTGCTATACTGATATTTGTAATAAAGAACTTGGGTAGTTAAACAATTTGGCGATTTCGCCGCATATATTTAGGAGGTCTCATATGAAAATTACAAACATTAAAGACACAAAGGCATTTTTCGAAGTTATTGATAGCTGTTCAGGAAAGGTTGAACTTGTTACAGGCGAAGGCGATAGACTTAATCTTCGTTCAAAGCTTTCACAGTTCGTTTCACTTGCAAATATCTTTTCTGCTGATATGGCATCTATTCCAGAGCTTGAGCTTATTGCATACGAGCCAGAGGATTCAAAGAAGTTACTTGAATTTATGATTAGTCAGTAATTCGATTTTTATTTAAGACACGGCTCATAAGGCCGTGTCTTTTTTAAAGGCTATACCAGTAGACAACTGAAGCGACTGAATTTTATTTGCTTACTGTCTAGAAGGGAAAATTGATGTTCGATAATTTATATTTTTGTTTACAGGCAACAGCTCCTATTTTCTTTATGATGGTACTTGGATACTTCTTCAGAAAAGTTGGGATTTTTAAGGAGCAGATGACAAAAGGAATAAATGGTTTTGTATTTACTGTGGCACTTCCAGTATTAGTCTATAAGGAGCTGGCTACATCAGATATTAAAGAAATTTGGGACGGTAGATTTATTCTTTTTTGTTTTCTTGCGACATTATTGTCCATTGCTATAGCTTACAGTATTTCAGTGTTTTTCAAGGGGAGCAGTAAAGCGGAATTTACACAGGGCGCATACCGCAGTAGTGCTGCATTACTCGGTGTTGGTATTGCTATTAATTTATTCGGCGACGCAGGGATGGTTCCTCTGATGATAATTGGTGCAGTACCGATATACAATGTCACGGCTGTGTTTTTACTTTCGCTTGAGGGCGTAGAGCAAAAGCTTGATATTGGGGTATTAAAGAAAACTATTCTTGGTGTTCTGACGAATCCGATTATTATTGCAATAGCACTTGGTCTTATCAGAGCATTGATTCCGCACGATTTGATTTTGCCAAAAACTATCGGCTATGTCAGTGGACTGGCAACGCCTCTTGGCTTAATGGCACTTGGCGCAAGCTTTGATTTAAAGGCAGCTCTTCGTCAGAGTGGTGCAACTCTTATGGCTGTATTTCTAAAGCTTATTGGTTTTTGCGCATTGCTTCTTCCTATTGCCGTTTTTTATGGCTATAGAAAGGATGCTCTTGTTGCAGTTTTGATTATGGCAGGCTCGCCAACTACTGTTTCAAGCTTTGTTATGTCCAAAAACATGGGAAAGGACGGAAATCTTTCCGCAAGTATCGTTATGCTTACGACTTTATTGTCAGCTTTTACGCTTACAGTGTGGCTATATATATTGAAATGTATGGCGTTGATATAATTTCTGAGCGTGTGATTGTATAATAAATGTTAAGAAAATAAGAATGTTTGGTGTATTGTCAGACTAAAATAATAATATCAAGTATAATTCTTATAAGAGGATTTTTGTTTTTGTAGAAATCTGGAGGGATTATGAGTTATAACTATTATTTTAGTCTGGCATCTTTTATTTTCTTGATATTTGTACTTTTTTGCGTAGCATTCAAGTATATGGAAAAAACGCATCGCAATACCTGTTTTATCAGGCTTACTGTTGCGCTTCTTTTTGCGAGTCTTTTTGATGTTTTGGGAGTAGTTGCTTATGATAATATTACCCCGAAAAATATTATGCTTGTTATGATTGCGTATGGACTGAATTTCTTTTCAATGACGGCTACGGTTTTTTGCTATGGCTTGTACATTGAATCTTTTGTAGATGAAAAATGTGAAAAGCGAGTTGCTGTTCGTGTAATCAATAATGGCATTTTTGTCGCTTACGGTGTTTTGCATCTTTTGAATCCGTTTATTCATTGCTTCTATTGTTTTGATGATCAGTGTGTTTATTATCATATGCATCTTTACAATATGATATTTATTGTGCCTGTCTATTTTATGATTTATGGAGTTATCCTTCTTTGTAAAAATCGCAAATTTTTGTCAGTTAGACAGCTTATTTCGATGCTGACGTTTTCACTTTTGATTGTTTTAGCATCGACACTTCAGTTTTGGATTTTTCCGGGTATGCTGATTTCAATTTTTGCAGGAACCTGCGGCTTCATAATTATTTTCTTTTTCCTGCAGACACCTGACTACAAGATTCTTCTTGATACGATGGATGATTTGAAAAAAGCGGAAGCGGTAGCGCAGGAAGAGAGAATAAAAGCCTATGCTGCAAATCAGGCGAAGTCGTCATTCCTTGCGAATGTATCACATGAAATTCGAACACCAATCAATGCTGTTCTTGGAATGAACGAAATGATTATTCGTGAAACGAATGAAAATATGATTCGTGAGTACGCAATGGATGTAAATGCTGCTGGCAAATCACTTTTGGCAATCATCAATGATATCCTTGATATTTCCAAAATTGAAGCAGGAAAAATGGAAATTAATTGTGCAGAATATGAGATTGTGTCATTACTTGAGGATGTTGTTAATATGACAAATATTCGAGCAAAAAAGAAAAAGCTCGAATTTATTGCAGATATCGACAGCTCTTTGCCAGTCAGGATGTATGGTGATGACCTTAGGATAAAACAGATTATTTTAAATCTTTTATCTAATGGCGTTAAGTATACAAATGAAGGTTCAGTTACTTTGAAGATTCACGGCGAAAAAGAGGAGGGTGGAGAATACATAATTCTTCATATCTCTGTGTGCGATACTGGAATTGGAATCAAGCCTGAGGAACAGGATAATCTGTTCAAAGCCTTTCAGCGACTGGATGAAGCTACAAATCGTAAGGTCGAGGGAACAGGCCTTGGAATGTCGATCGCAAATGAGATGCTACGCTTGATGGATAGTAAAATTTATTTTGAGAGCGAGTATGGCAAGGGAACTAATTTCTATTTTGATTTGAGACAAAAAATTGTCGATTCAACTGAAATCGGTGAGTTTGACATGAATGCCAAGAATCAGGAAAAGGTTTATTTGAAAAATGCAGGCTTCACAGCTCCGAATAGCAAAATCCTGGTGGTTGACGATAATAGTATAAATAGAAAGGTGCTTATCGGTTTCCTTAGAACTGTCGGCTGTCAGGTGAGTGAGGCTTCAAGTGGTTTTGAATGCCTGGATATCATCAAGGAAGAACATTTTGATTTAATTTTGCTTGATCATCTGATGCCAGAGCTGGATGGTGTTGGAACTCTTGAAAAAATAAAGAGCGAAGAAAATAAATGTATGGACACCCCGGTAATTATCTGTACAGCAAATGCTGTTTCAGGAATGAAGGAAAGCTTTCTTGCTACCGGATTTAATGGTTTTATTTCTAAGCCTGTTGATTCGAAGGTACTTTATAAGGTACTTGAAGAGCAGCTTCCGAAGGACCAGATTGTTGAGGGACAGGTTGAAATCGGAGTTGTCAGTGCTGAGCCGGAAGAGGAGCTTCCAGATTTAGATAACTTTGATTTCAGGTATGCAAAGCTTTGCTTAGGAAGTGTCAGTGTAATAAAATCTGTTGCCTCGGATTTCTATGATCAGACATTTAGAATAGTTGATGCACTTGAAGGCTATGCGACTGATTTAGATAATCCAGATAATATGAGCAGGTATAGGACGGATGTTCATGCTTTGAAAAGTACTAGTAGGATGGTTGGTGAAATCAATCTGTCAGGACTTGCGAAAACTTCCGAATTTGCAGCAAAAGAAAGTGACAAGGAAACCGTGCTTAAGCTTCATCCGATGATTCTAAAGGAAATTGATGTGGCAAGAGCTGATCTTGAAATTATGTTTCCGGAAAAAACAAAAGAGCCTGAAAATGCGTCAAAGGAGCAGATAGAGCTTTCGAAGCTAAAGGAGCTTCTCGATAGATTACAAAATGCACTTGATGCTAGAAATGTTAAGGAACAGGATGCAATTGCACTTGAGCTTTCAAACTATTCATATGACGCAAAGCTCAGTGACAAGATAGAAGAACTGATTACTAATATTAAAATTTTAAAAATGCTAAAGGCATCTATGACTTTGGCAGAAATAAAAAAGATTGTGGAGGAAATGTAAAATGGCAAAGGCAAAAATTTTATTTGTTGATGATGATTCAGTTTATTTAAGAGCTATGCTCGAAGGCCTGGGGGATGAATATGATGTTCAGGTAGCATCTGATGGAAATGAGGCATTGTTTGCGATTGATAAGGAAATGCCAGATATTTGCTTTTTGGATTATGATATGCCTGGCGTAGATGGAAGGGACTGCCTTGCCATGATACGTGGTATGTCAGGTGGAGATACCGTAAAGGTCGTGTTTGTTACTGGTGAAAGAAAGGTTGGAAAGGTCGTAGATGTCATGAATTTCAAACCATCAAAATATATGACTAAGCCAGTAACTGTAGATGATATTAAAAAAACAATTGCTGAGCTGGGAGTTTAGCTTAGCAATTGTCTGATGTCATGAAAGCTGGGGCAATCAACTAAGGCTTAGCTGCATAAATAATTGCAGGAATAATTATAGGCAACAAAGTAGATTGCATAATATATTAATTAAAGCAATTGATGCACACCATTTCGCAACACCGAAAAAAGGTCTTTCGTAGCCGTAGCTTGAGCCTTGATTAAAATACCATGAAGATGCAGATGCATTGTTGAAGTTGATAGTCTGATAAAATCTACGGTATTCGAGATTGCTTGGCTCAAGTGCGATGGCACGTGAAATATATTCCTGTGCATCAAATGTATTACCAAGTCCCTGCGATGCGACGGCTGCAAAGAAATACCATTTGCCATTGCGCTGTTCGTCGGGGATGGTTGATAGTACCTGCATAGCAGCGCCAAATTGACGATTATTGATATAGCTTGCTGCTGTGCGAAGTAGCGGTGAATCTGAATAATAGGAGGAGTTGTTGCTACTGTTGTTACTATAGTAATTTCGCTGGTTAAAAGCTGAGCCGTTTTGGCGCTCGTCCATAATTTGATTATAAGCAGCCTGGATCTCTTTAAATTTTTCCTCGGCTGCTTCTTTGTTTGGGTTATCTATATTAGCATCGGGATGGTATTTTCTACTGAGATTCCTGTATGCTTTTTTTATTTCTGTATCAGAGGCACTTGGAGAAATCCCAAGCACTCTATATGGATCCATCATGTTTTTCTCCTGATATTTGACCTGAAAAACAGGTCAAAATGCATATTATGATTGCTTTTTCTTTTTTAGCTGTAGGTATTCGTATCTTGTCCAGACACCTGAGTAAATAATATTTCTAAGAATGGTGTCGTTCTCGATGATAGGAAGTCGCTCAAATGACTTTGCACATTCTGAGATTAGGCAGGTCAGGTGAGTTTTGATAAAGGTTTCAAATTCATCCTTTGATTCGTTTCTGATTTTGATTAGAGGATTGAATTTGTGATTTTTTTCGTCCTTATCAAGGTCTTCATACGCATCCATTATATAGATGAATTTTCCAAGATAAAAGCCTAAAGCTGATAAATCTTTTGAAAAAATGTCATCCTTCCAGCAAAAGAGCTTGCTTAGGCATTCGCCAGTCAGATTTGAAACGATATCAATACTGGTTTCGCCGCGGCTTTCGGCAACCTTTAGGGAGGTGATATAGTTTTCGATTATAAGAACCTGCTTTTGATAGGTATCCTTTATTTCATCGTATTTTGATTTCAGGCTTGCGGCGCACAGCTTTGAAAGCTTTGAGTTATCATCCTCATAATTATCGAGCAGATTGTGGTATGAGAGGATAACATCGAGCACAGCAGCATATTCAGTGGCGTCCGAAATCAAAGCTTTTTTGCAGGAAAAAGGATGTATGGGGCATCTGAACTGTAAATTTGTGTTATCAAGCTCGTATAAGCTGTTTAATAAAATACTTAAAAAAGTTAAATCATAATTAAGAAGAAACTGTCCCTTGATGCCAGCGATATCCTTTAGCTTTTGGCATAGTCCACAATAATATTGCTGATAGGTGGCAGCGTCTTCTTTTGAAAGCTGTTTTCTATTTACATTAATATATCCGAACAAAATTACACCTTCTTAATAAACTCATAGTGACAGCGATTACAATTGACCTGTATGCGTCCGCGACCCTTTGGCGCGCGAAGCTTTTGCTTACAGTTCGGACAATAGAAAATAGCATAAATTTTTCGTTGATTATAATCATATTTTGCTTTTGAAAAACCACGTTTGATTTTTGTAAATATGGATTTGAAAAATCCTTTGACTGGTGCCATAAGCTTTAGGAATTTCTGGTTTTCTACATAGCGCTTCTGGTAGTTTTTTGAAAACATGCGCCAGATGCTGTAGAAAAGAAAAATCAGTGCGAAAACATATACAATAGAAGAGTGTGTAATGGTTGTGAGAAGCATTAGAATCAGAGCAATCCAAACACATGCCCTTCCGAGATTATCAACGCCTGTACGACCTTGAAAAAACTGTGCTAATTTGTATCTGAAATTATTCATAAAATCTTCCTCATATGCTTTAAAAAGTAGTCATTCAGCAATGACTCTATAGGTCACTTTACAAGTAAGCATGATTATAGTCAATATTGTTTAATGCTATTTAATAAAAGTTTTATATTTGATTAATAATTACATTTTTGAAGTTTGATTTTTGGTTAATTCGTCATAGATAATGTTGATTTTGTGAATTTGTTGTTTGCTAAATTTCGCAATGCTAAAATTAAAGAACCATAAAAAATGAGGAGGGGTTCAACATGGAAATTCGTTATACAAGTCCAAGTGTTTTTACTAATGATGGTGCTAAATTTATTGCACAGATGGAGGCTATTGGTTTTCATGTCGTGCATCAAAAAAAGGATGCCGGTGGAACAAATGTTACATTAACAATAATGAAGGATGACAATGACCATCCTATTACAATAACCGAAAATGAGCGATTTACTACACCTTTTTCTGGTGTAAGAATGAATGTTGATAATCTTGCTGAGGCGCTGGAGGAGTTTAAAGCGTTAGGCTATGTCAATCTTCAGCCAAATGTTACTGATACTGGCTCATCGTATGCAACACTTCTTCGTTCACCGGAGGGAATTTTTGTTTCTGTTGCTGAGCATGTAAAAAGCAAGTAGGTACAATTTGAGAGTAGATGCTAAATGAAATTTTGCGTAGAGGAAGGATTTCTTCTACGCATTTTATTTTGAAAAAGACGCTAAGGAAAAAGGTGAGGAAAAATGCCACTGTCTGCTTCAGTTCTGAAAGGTAAAAATAATTCGCACTAAATTCCTTGAATTCAAGCATCTTTCTTTGCGATAGGGTAAAATAAAAGAAAAACTTTATCGCAAAGGAAGACGAAATGAGTAGAGCCCAAGATAGAATTAAGAAAAA
>JAZLJM010000063.1:0-3864 GCA_045617805.1 Pseudobutyrivibrio sp. | reverse complement strand
TACCTCATACTTTTTTTGTTCATCCATTGATAGTTCCACCTTTCTGATAATAGTTACCTCCATCTGTTGATGAAAGTATCATACCACTTTGGGACATTTTCCTTTGTGGTATATTAGGACATTATCAAAAATGGTTCATATGTTTTTGTAGTGTCAAGTAAAAATGCTTGACACTACTTTTTATATATTGTATATTATTTGAGGTGATAAAGGGGAAAGCATGGAAGATAAAGTAAAGCTTGGTTATTTATATGATTTTTACGGTGAATTACTAAATCCTCATCAGCAGGAAATTTACGAGATGAGTATTAATGATGATTTGTCTTTATCTGAAATCGCTGATACTTTTTCAATTAGCAGACAAGCTGTTCATGATACCTTAAAAAGATGTGATAAGGCGCTTAATGATTATGAAGCCAGATTACATTTGGTAGAGAAATTTTTGCATATCAGAAATGATATCAAAAGGATAAATGAACTTACGATGCAAAACAACACAACTGAGGATGTTCTTAAAGAGATATCCAGGTTGTCTACACTAATATTAGAGGAATTGTAAAATGGCTTTTGATTCATTATCAGAGAAGCTTCAGGGCGTATTTAAAAATTTAAAAAGCAAAGGCCGTTTGACAGAGGATGATGTTAAAACAGCTCTAAAGGAAGTTAAAATTGCTTTACTTGAAGCTGATGTTAATTTCAAGGTTGTAAAACAGTTTATTAATTCTGTTACAGAAAGAGCAGTTGGCACTGATGTACTTAACGGCTTGAATCCTGGACAGATGGTAATAAAAATTGTTAACGAAGAGCTTATCAATCTGATGGGTTCTGAGGTGACTGATATTAAGTTTGCTACTGGTGGTCAGATAACAACTATTATGATGGCTGGTCTGCAGGGTGCTGGTAAGACAACTACTACTGCAAAGCTTGCTGGAAAGGTTAAGCAAAGAGGAAAGAAACCACTTCTTGTTGCATGTGATGTATATAGGCCAGCAGCTATTGAGCAGTTACAGGTTAATGGAAAAAAACAGGATGTTGAGGTTTTTTCACTTGGTGACAAAGAAAAGCCTGTAAAAATTGCTAAAGAAGCTATCGAGTATGCCAAGAAAAATAATTATGATGTAGTTATTTTTGATACGGCAGGTCGTTTGCATATAGATGAAGATATGATGGATGAGCTTTTATCTATCAAGAATTCAATCGAAATTACAAATACAATCCTGGTTGTTGATGCAATGACTGGTCAGGATGCGGTTAATGTTTCTGCATCGTTTGACGAAAAGGTTGGTATAGATGGTGTTATCATCACAAAGCTCGATGGTGATACCAGAGGTGGTGCAGCGTTATCAATCAAAGCAGTTACCGGTAAACCGATTCTATATGCTGGTATGGGCGAAAAGCTTTCAGATTTAGAGCAGTTTCATCCAGACCGTATGGCAAATAGAATTCTTGGAATGGGCGATGTTCTTTCGCTTATTGAAAAAGCTGAAGCAGAGATAGACAAGGATGCTGCGATTGCTCTTTCAAAGAAAATGAAGAAGAACGCATTTGATTTTAACGATTATCTTGTTTCTATGGAACAGATGAAAAAAATGGGCGGTCTTTCTTCGGTTCTTGGTCTTATGCCAGGAATGAATTCATCTCAATTATCTCAGCTTGAAGGAGCTGTTGATGATAAAAAGCTTGCTCATATTGAAGCCATCATTTTATCGATGACTCCTGCGGAGCGAGAAAATCCAAAGCTTATGAATCCTAGCAGAAAGCATAGAATTGCTGCTGGAGCAGGTTTGGATATTGCTGAGGTTAATCGTTTTATCAAACAGTTTGAACAATCTAAAAAGATGATGAAACAGATGCCAAACATGATGGGTAAAGGACGTAGAGGCATGCGCTTCCCGTTCTAGCTTATAAATTTTATTTATTGTTTTATTTAGGAGGAAATTAAAATGGCAGTAAAGATTAGATTAAAGAGAATTGGTCAGAAGAAGAGACCTATTTACAGAATCGTTGTTGCAGATGCAAGAGCTCCACGTGATGGTAGAAATATCGATGAGATCGGTACATACGATCCTAATGTTGAGCCAGCCGCAGTTTCTGTAGATGCAGAAGCAGTTAAGAAGTGGATTGCAAATGGTGCAAAGCCAACTGAGACAGTTGCAAGACTTTTAAAGCAGGCAGGTGTACAGTAATACTACGAAAGGTTGAGAGATAGTGATGAAAGAATTAGTTGAAGTAATTGCAAAATCACTTGTCGATAACCCAAATGAGGTAGTTGTTACAGAAACAGAGGATGAAAAGACAATTGTTGTTTCTCTTTGTGTTGCACCTACAGATATGGGTAAAGTTATTGGTAAGCAGGGAAGAATTGCTAAAGCTATTCGTGCTGTAGTTAAAGCTGCTGCATCAAAAATTGACAAGAAGGTTGTTGTTGATATTGTTGATGCGCAATAGTTTGTCATCGTTAGTGGTATTATAATAGACGCGCCTTGTATTTAGGCGTGTCTATTTTCTTTGAGGAGGAAAATTTGGAAGATTTATATCAGGTTGGAGCTATTACACAAACTCATGGAATCAAGGGAGAGGTTAAGGTTTTCCCTATGACAGATGATATAAAGCGATTTAAAAATATGAAAAATCTGCTTTTAGATGGAGGAAAGGATGGTTATATTTCTTTAGAGGTTGAAAATGCTCGTCCTCAAAAGAATTTAGTTATTCTCAAATTTAAAGGCATTGATAATATAAATGATATTGAAAAATATAAAGGAAAAGGCTTGTATGTTACAAAAGATAATCGTGTAAAATTACAGAAGGACGAGTATTTTGTAGCAGACTTATTTGGTCTTGATGTTTTTGTTGATACATCTGATGAGCAATTTGGTACAATTTCTGATGTATTTCAAACTGGTGCAAATGATGTATATGAAATTACACTTGTATCAGGAAAGAAGATACTTATCCCAGCAATAAAGGATTGTATTCTATCTGTTGATGTTGAAGCAAATAAAATGATGATTCATCTATTAGATGGTCTTTTGGAGGACTAGAGGTTTGAAATTTTATATTTTGACGTTATTTCCAGAAATGATTGAATCAGTTTTAAATACAAGTATTCTTGGTAGGGCCAAAGATTCAGGCTGTATTTCTTTTGAAGCAATCAATATACGTGATTATACACTTGATAAGCATAAAAAGGTTGATGATTATCCTTACGGTGGTGGTGCAGGCATGGTAATGCAGGCACAGCCAATTTATGATGCATATCAAGAGGTGTGTAGGAGAGCTGGACATCATGTTTTTTGCATATATTTAACTCCACAGGGAAAAGTGTTTTCTCAGGGGGATGCAAAAGAACTGGCTTTGCTTGAGGATATCTGTCTTTTATGTGGTCATTATGAGGGTATTGATGAGCGTGTACTAGAATGCATATGTGATGGATATTATTCGATTGGTGATTATGTTTTGACAGGTGGAGAATTACCAAGTCTGGTACTTATTGATGCTATTTCTCGTATGGTGCCTGGTGTGCTTACAAATTCTGAGTCGGGTGAGGATGAATCCTTTGAAAATAATTTACTAGAATATCCTCAATATTCAAGACCTGAGACTTGGAATGATATGAAGGTTCCACCGATTTTACTTTCTGGCGATCATGCAAAGGTTGATGCCTGGCGATTAGAACAATCCATTGAAAGAACGAAGGAACGACGCCCTGATTTGTATCAAAAATGGTTGAGTGAAAAGTTAAATTCCACTTGTAAACTTAAATTCCATACGGAAGACTAAATTCAGCTTTATTAGGGTTTGACAGTTGTTGTCAGACCCTTTATTGTTGAATTTAGTTATTCTCGACAGCGTATTTCCAAAAAA
>JAZLJM010000062.1:0-38037 GCA_045617805.1 Pseudobutyrivibrio sp. | reverse complement strand
AGTAACATATAAATATAAGAAAACATCGGAAGCGGATACTGCGTATACGACTACAGTGCCGACTGCCTGTGGTGAATATACTATCAAGGCAGAGATAACAGAAACTAAAAACTATAATGCAGGAAGCGCGACCAATACATTTGCTATATCTAAAGCAAGCAGAAGTTCGATAGAAGTCAATATGTCTGATTATGAATATGGCGCTGATACAGCACCTACGCCTTCTATCAATCCTGCGGCAAGTGGACTAATAGAAAAACCTTCGGTCACATATAAATATAGGCAGCTCGGGAGTGCCGATGAATATGCACTTTGGACAGGCGATACTACTGCACTTGCTGCCAATAATACATATGAAATGATTGCGGTAATCGAAGCAACGGATTCGTATGCAGAATATACTACAGAGTCTATCAATTTTACTGTTTATAAAGGCGAATGGAAAGTCACAGCACCGACAGCCAAGACGGGACTTATATATAATTGTGCAGAACAGGAACTTGTTAATGCCGGTAGCGTAGAAGATGGTGGAACATTGTTATATTCTCTTGATCCTGAATGTACTTTTGAAGCAAGTATTCCAAAAGCTACAAATGCTGGAAAATACAATGTATATTACAAGGTTGAAGAGGATGATAATCATAATGAATATGTGTCTGAAACACCTATTACAGTTACTATAGCCAAGGTTGATTGGGCAGTGACAGCACCTACAGTAATAGCACCGTCGTATACGGGTTTAGCACAATCACTGGTTAACGCAGGTGTTGTAAAGGATGCAAATGGAAGTACTGTGGCAAATAAGATGCTGTACAGCCTGAACGAAAATGGTGATTATTCGGCGACAATCCCTACTGCAACAGAAGTGGGAAGTTATACGGTTTATTATAAAGTTGCCAGTGATGATAATCATAATGAGTATGCTGTGAAGTCAATGACGGCTACCATTGAAAAGGCAGATAGACCGAGTGTGCCTACAGTAACAATGAACGGATATACATATGGTCAGACAGATAGTCTTCCGAATCCGGATTTTTCCGAAACACCTTCGGATGACCCTGCGGTTACATATTATTATGCTTCCGAGAATGATTTTACGAAGGCATCCGAGTGGAAGAATATTACAGCAACAACGCTTAATGCCGGAACATATTATATGTTTGCCAAACTAAGCGAGACCGCAAGCTATCGTGAGTGCAATACGGTAGGTACAGAGTTTACGATTGCAAAAGCCGCATGTACAGTAACTGCACCGACAGGAAAGACACTTAAGTATAACGACCAGGCACAGGAAATGATAAATAAGGGTTCTGTTGTCGGAGGAGCAATGTGGTATAGCCTGACAGGAAATGACGATTATTCGTTGACAGTTCCGAAAGCAGGCGAAGTGGGAACATATACTGTTTACTATAAAGTAGTAGGCGATGCTAACCATGAAGATATAGCAGCTCAGACTGTTACGTCAACTATTGGAAAGGGTGAACATGCAGTAACGGCTCCTAAGGCACTTAATCCTACCTATAATGGAAACGAACAGGTTCTCATTTCGGCAGGTTCATGTACAACGGGTACGATTAAGTATAGCCTGGATGGAACAACTTACTATGATTCCGTAGATTCGATTAAGAAGGCGGAGGTAGGTTCATATACGGTATATTATAAGGTTGAAGATGATGGAAATTATGAAACATATGGACCGAAAAACATTACAGCTAAGATAGTTAAGAAGTCGGATCCTACACCTACACCCAAACCGGATCCACAGCCTACTCCTTCACCTAGTAAACCGGATCCACAGCCTAATCCTCAGCCGACAATACCGACTACATTGACTGTTCAGTACGCTGAGACAGGAAATCCTATTAAGAATTATGTTGCCAATAATCCTACGGGAAGCAAAATGCCGCTTCCGTACATAACAATGGATGATTCGAAGGCGGGTTGGAAGACAATTAATGATGCGCTTGATGCACATAAGGCTAAGTATAAGAAGAATGCCGTTGGTACCTTAAGTATTACGATGAACGGAAGTACGATGGTAAATACAGAACTTATTACCGATGCACATGAGAAGAAGATTCCTCTTTCATTTGCACTTGATGATGAAGTTGCCATTGGAATTCCTGTTGCTAATTCTGTTCTTAGCGATCAGGATAAAGAAGGAAAGTCAACATACTTCAAAGTTTCTTCCATGACAACGGCAGAAGCGGTAAGTGTTAAAAAGGTGCATGCCGGATTGTTACCTTCAGACCTTGTATCAATAGGAGGAAACGAGAATACACCCGTTGTATTGACCCTATGCTCGAATGATAAGCTTAGCACCAGGAAGTCACAGCTTATGACCATTACCTTTAATGCTAAGAAGTCGGGCTTTAAGAAGGGCGATAAAGTATATCTTTATTGCGGAACATCGCAGATAGGAATATCAATGTATAAGACGGGTAAGGTTGATAAGAAAGGATTCGTAACCTTCTCTGTACCGATGGTAAGTAATTACTGGACAATCGGAAGCAAGAATATGAAGAATAAGCTTCTTCGAAATTAAGTTAAATTTAATCGTAAAGACGATCGTCGTTCAATCTTGTCAGGAGTGATTGCAATGAAGACAAAAAGAATAGAGTATCTTGATTATGCAAAAGCATTTGCTATTTTTTCCGTGCTATTTAAACATAGTTCGATTTATTTTACTGGAATTAATTGCTTTACTATGGCTGTGTTTTTTATTGCATCAGGTTATACGTACAATCCTGATAAGGACAGCTTTTGTGAGCGTTTTGTAAAAAGATTAAAACGACTTATGGTTCCTTTTTGGATTGTTATGGCAATGGATATTATATTGGAGACCATTAGGGCTACATTTATAGGCTACGGAACGGAGACAGAAGCAATTCCAATTATTGCAAATCTTATTTATGGAAGTGGATATTTCCCGAATTGCGGTAAATTGGGACAGCTACTTATTGGCAGTACACCGTTTGTGTACAATTCAAAATATATGGTAAATATTATTATGCCCACAAATTGCCATTTGTGGGCGCTTCCAGCGATGTTTACAGGCTATATGATATTTTCTTTGTATTTAAAAATAGTAAAAAATAGAAATATTTTTACTGACATTGTGTCAATTGTTATCTTGTTGCTTTTAGCATCGATAGAAACGATTCAAGGCATTTTTCAATTACCTTTTGGAATGGGCAGAGGCTTTGTTTGTACAGCCTTTATGATTGTCGGTTTTTTCTTTAAAGAGTACAAAACCTTTGAATAATACGCTTGCTGTTATTGGAAGAAATACAATGGAAATATATCTTTGGCAATTCGTAGTATTTTTTATTTTTGATGTAGTGTTTATTTGGCTTTTTGATCCCGTACTGAGTCCTACTGTTTTTGTGGATGAATTGTTTAGTGAGGGATATCTGTTATATAGGCTTTTTAGGATAGCGCTTACGGTGCTGTGCTTATGCATGTATGGAGAAATCAAATCAAAAAGGAATTCCAGGGAAAAGCTTGCGCAGGGCTGGGAGAAAATAGATTAGATAGCGAAGGCTGATGCATTGATTTTAGGATGCATTTGTATCTTTCGCAGAAAGATGAAAATAATTATGAAGGAAGAATTTTCTAGAACAGCGCACCTTGTAGGTCAGAGTGCTGTTGAAGGTTTAAAGGCTAAGCGTGTAGCCATTTTTGGAATTGGCGGAGTAGGCGGATATGTGTGTGAGGCATTAGTTAGAAGTGGGGTAGGTCACTTTGATTTAATTGATATGGATACGGTATCTGTATCAAATATTAATCGTCAGATTATTGCCCTGCACTCCACCATAGGAAAATACAAGACTGAAGTGATGAAACAGCGAATGCTGGATATAAATCCGGAAGTTGATGTTAGAACCCATAACTGTTTTTTCTTGCCTGAAAATGCATCAAAGTTTGATTTTAGCGAATATGATTATGTGGTAGATGCTGTAGATACTGTGACTGCCAAAATTGAGATAATTATGCGGGCAAAGGAAGCAAATATTCCTGTGATAAGCTCGATGGGCGCGGGAAATAAGCTTGATGCGAGTCGTTTTAAGGTGACAGATATCTATAAGACAAGTGGCTGTCCACTTGCTAAGGTTATGCGTCGAGAAATGAAAAAGCGTGGTGTAAAAATGCTGAAGGTGGTTTTTTCAGATGAAATTCCAAGACCTGTTTTTGAAGAAAACAACGCAGAAGATAAATCACTGGAGGAAAAACTACCAGAAGAAAAATTTTCAGAAGAAAGCGGCACATATAAAGAGAGTGTGGTAGAATCATATGTGCGCAAAAAGAAAGCACCCGGAAGTAATGCCTTCGTGCCAAGTGTGGCGGGGCTTATTATCGCCTCTGAGGTGTTTAAGGATTTAATATAAAAGGAATGATAAAATGTTTGAACTAAAATCAATAAAGCAGTTTGTAAAAAATGAGATTGTACTTGTTATTGCCCTTATTCTTGCGGTGATTTCCAGTTTTTTTGTACATCCAGATAAAAAATATATATCGTATATTGATTTTAGAACTCTTAGTATATTACTTTCGTTGATGCTTACGATGGCGGGACTTCAGGCAAAGGGAATTTTTCGTCAGGTGGGAGAGCTTTTGGTTGGCAAGACAAAGACGATTTTAGGCGTTTGCGTGGTTTTGATTTTTTTAAGCTTTGTTTCCAGTATGTTTATCACAAATGACGTTGCACTTTTAACCTTTGTGCCTTTTACAATTGTTACCCTGACAATTGCCGGGCGAAAGGATTTGTTTATTATGGTAATTGTGTTAGAGACGATTGCCGCAAATCTTGGAAGCATGACAACACCTATTGGAAACCCACAAAATCTATATCTGTATTCCAAAGCGCAGATGGATATGATTTCTTTTTTAAAGCTGATGCTACCATATGCTATTGCTTCTGCAATTCTTTTGGCACTTTTTTTGGTATTAAAGATAAAGGGAAGTGCTACGATTTCTGGTGAGGCAAAGATATATAAAAGAGGTAAAAGAGAAAAGCTTCAGGTAGTGATGTACGCTGTAGCGTTTTTGATTTCAATTGCTGTAGTTGCCAGATATTTGAATTATGCAATAGGGCTTATTATTGTTGTTGCGATGGTACTGATTATTGATAGAAAAACGCTTTTGAAGGCGGATTATTCATTATTACTAACCTTTATTTTTCTTTTTATTTTTATTGGAAATATGAAGAGAATACCACTGATATGCGATTTTCTTCAGGGCTTTGTGGCAAAAGATGAGGTGCTGGTTTCGATTGTTTTGAGTCAGGTGATCAGTAATGTACCTACTGCTATTCTGTGCTCTGGCTTCACTGAAAATATTGATAAGCTTATTGTAGGTACAAATTTTGGCGGGCTTGGAACTCTTATTGCTTCAATGGCAAGTCTTATTTCCTTTAAGCAGTATGGGTTTACCGATGGTGCCGATAAGAAAACATATATTTTGGAATTCACAAAGTACAATATTATCTTTTTAATTATAATGCTTGCGGAGTATTATATTGTTAAAATGTTTTAAGGAATTGCGACTGTATTTATATAAGCTGCAACAGTTTTTTGAAATTTATATTAGTTTATAGACTTTTTGGGAGGTTTTTCAATGATTTATATTGGCAATCATCTATCATCATCTAAGGGCTTTCTTGCAATGGGTAGGGAGGCGACCAGACTTGGTGCAAATACATTTGCATTTTTTACGAGAAATCCAAGAGGTGGTTCTGCTAAGGAAATAGACCCTGAAGATGCAAAGGCACTTATGGATTATATGCAGGAAAACAGCTTTGGAAAGCTTGTTGCGCATGCTCCATATACGATGAATTTGTGCTCTGACAAGCCTGATATAAGAGATTTTGCAAAAAATATGCTTATTGATGATTTGAAAAATCGTATGGAATTTACACCAGGACAGTATTACAATTTTCATCCTGGTTCACACGTAGGTCAGGGGATTGATACAGCAATAAACTACATAGTAGAGGCTTTGAATTCTGCGCTGTTTCCAGAAATGACAACTACAGTTTTGCTTGAAACTATGGCTGGAAAGGGAACTGAGGTAGGTCGTAGCTTTGAAGAATTAAAGCAGATAATTGATGCTGTTGAGGATTCTTCACATTTGGGAGTTTGTCTAGATACCTGTCATGTTTGGGATGGTGGCTACGATATCGTTTCGGATTTTGACAAGGTTCTCGATGAATTTGACCGGGTAATCGGCTTAAAGCGTCTTAAGGCGATTCATCTGAATGATAGTATGAATCCGCTTGCAGCATATAAGGATCGTCATCAAAAGCTGGGCGAAGGCAATATCGGTGAAGCTGCGCTTAAAGCAGTTGTAACGAATCCGCGTGTTCAGGGGCTTCCTTTTATTTTAGAGACTCCAAATGATAATTCGGGTTATAAAAAGGAAATTGCACTTGTTAATTCATGGCAGTAGAAAAAGTATTTCTTTTTGTATTCTTTATAAGAAAGGTCGTTGTTGCCACAAAAATTACATATTGTTATGATAGCATATCTTTACGTAGCCTATGGGGAGTGGGAGGCATTATGTATGACAGAAAAAAAGAGTAATAATAATAGCTCGTATGATGAAAAGATTTTGCTATACTATTTACGTATTTCTTTAGTTGCCTTAGCTTTGATTCATTTAGGATTATTTTTAATAATGTATTTTGGCGGCTTAACTAAGCTTTCTTTCTATAATGTAATTAGTATTACAGTTTATTTGTTGTGCATTTTTGTATGGCGGGGAATCTTTGAGTATTTAAAGGTTCTGTATTACGTAATTATATTAGAGGTGGTCGCCTTTGTTTTGGTGAATACGTATTGTATAAAAGGCTCCTGCCTGTTTCCACTTTTTATACTTGCTCTTGTGCCTGTTACAGGTTTATTTACGTATGTCATGAAAGCGTTTGATATTGAGGATAATATAAAGTATGTTTTTCCAGTGTCAATTCTTACTGTAACATTTATTGTTTCAACACTTTTTGAGGTGGGTCTTATTAATCCGGGGATTTTCGAGGTTCCTGTTTTAACCAGTAAAATTTTACAGGTATATTGTACCTCAATAGCATTTCTTGCCTGTTTAATCACGAATTGGATTTGCAGCACATTATCAGTTAATCACGTGGTTCAGTCAAATTTTCGTTTTTCTACATTATCCAAAAAGCTTGTACTTACAATGATAAGAGCTGTTGAGGCAAAGGACCTTTATACCAAAGGTCATTCTGAGAGAGTTTCAAAATATGCGGTTATGATTGGAAAAGAATATGGATTATCTGATGACGAGCTAAATCAGCTTATGTATTGCGGATTATTGCATGATATTGGGAAAATCGGAATTTCAGATGCAATCATAAATAAGCATGGGAAGCTTACGGAAGAGGAATATAACGAAATAAAAAAGCATCCGCTGATTGGTAGTAATGTTTTAAAGGATATAGATGAAATTCCGCAGCTTTCAATTGGTGCAAGATGGCATCATGAAAGATATGATGGCAAAGGCTATCCGGATGGTCTGGAGGGACCAGAAATTCCTGTGTTTGCCAGAATAATAAGTGTAGCGGATGCCTATGATGCTATGACCAGTAACCGAAATTACAGAGGTTATTTGAGTCAGGAGCAGGTTCGGCAGGAGTTGGTTGACGGTTGCGGAACCCAGTTTGATCCTCAGTTGGCAGCTATCATGATAAAATTTGTGGATCAGGATAAGCATTACAGGCTTCATGAATAATTTGATTATTTTCTAAAAATCATTTTGAAGGCTCGCATATGGCTATTTAAGTAGCGCATATAGCGAAAACGCAAGTCAAAAAAGCGGGTGCCGGTGATTACACTTTTTTGGTGTGAAAAGGTTATAAAGCCGTGCTTGCCGTGGTACTGACCAATTCCGGAATTACCGATGCCGCCAAATGGCAGGTTTGGATTTGCAATATGCATAAAGACATCGTTGATTCCGCCACCGCCAAAGGAGAGATTGTTTAAGCATTTATTTTTGAAAGCCTTGTCGGCGGTAAAGATATAGCAGGCAAGGGGTTTTTCAAGAGTATGAAGCTTTTTAATGGTATCATCGATGTTGTCATAGCCAATAATGGGCAACAGTGGTCCAAATATTTCTTCCTGCATTATCAGATGGTCAAAATCTGCGTTTGGAAGTAGCGCAGGTGCAATTTTTCGAGATAATGGATTCGTAGAGCCTCCGAGTATATTGGATTCTGTGTTAAGTAGTTCACAAAGTCTGTTGAAATGGAACTCATTGATGATTTTTGGATAGTTATCATCCAATTCAGCAAGCATATATTCTGTATCAATTTGCATTCTCAGCTCGTCTATTAGACGGGCTTTTATAGTGTTGTCGACAAGAATATAGTCGATTGTTATACAGGTTTGTCCAGCGTTTAAGCACTTTGCCCAGAGGATTCTTTTTGCTGCAAGCTTAAGATTTGCAGTTTTGTCAACTATGCAAGGACTTTTTCCACCCAGTTCAAGGGTAACAGGAGTAAGGTTTTTGGCTGCAATTTCCATAATTTGCTTACCGACACGAGGACTTCCAGTAAAAAATATGTAATCGTATCGTGGAGCAAGTATTTCATCATATGCAATTTTTGGGTCAGCACAAAAGATGTATTCAGACGAAAATGTCGAATTAATCATTTTTTGAATAACCTTTGAAGTGTGTTTTGAACTCCTTGAACACTTTATTGTCACGCAATTTCCAGCGGCGATTGCACTGATGAGTGGCATTAATGTCAGGACAATTGGATAATTCCATGGTGCGAGAATCAGTACGTGACCATAAGGCTCCTGATAGATTCGTGCTTTTGAAAAGAAGGACAGCATATTTCTTTTTACAGGCTTAATCTTTGCCCAATCCTTTAAATGCATTTTCGTATATTTTAGCTCCTCATAGACTGGTGTCAGCTCGCAGGAGTAGGCTTCTGCTTCGGATTTATTTAGGTCATTGTAAAGAGCTTCTAAAATAGCCTGTTCATTTTCAATAATTGCGCTATGTAATTTCTTTAAAGTGTTAAGTCTGAAATTAATATCCTTTGTTTTTCCAGTATTAAAAAAATTGTTTTGTGATTCTATAATCTGATGCATGCTTTTCTCCTAAAGTTTATTACTAAGAAGCTTTTAAAATGATATGTTCTAATAAATACTATTATACTTTTTTTATAAATTTTAGGGGAAATATTAAAAAAATATTAAATTATTAGCACTCTCTCTTGACGAGTGCTAATTTTAGGTTTATAACGTACTTATCAGATGAAAAAACTATTGATTTTACCATTTCCTACACAGAGGTTAGGAAGAAAGGTGGGAGGATGAATATTCAAAAGTTTACACAGAAGTCAATTGAGGCGATTAATGATTGCGAAAAATTGGCTATGGAATATGGAAACCAGGAGATTGAGCAGGAGCATTTGCTGATGGCGCTTGTGCGTCAGACGGATGGACTTATTCCATCACTTTTTAGCAAGATGGATATAGATTTGGCGCAGTTTGAAAACGCGGTTGATGCAGCACTTAGTGCCAGAGTTAAGGTGCAGGGCGGACAGCTTCACGTCGGACAATATTTGAATTATGTACTAACCTACGCCGAGGATGAAGCAAAGGCAATGCGTGATAGCTATGTATCAGTGGAGCATTTGATGCTTGCGATGATAAAGAAGCCCAGCACTCCTATAAAAAATATTTTTAAGGAGTTTAATATTACACGCGATTCGTTTCTTACAGTGCTTTCATCGGTTAGAGGCAATCAGACAGTAAATACTGACAATCCAGAGGCTACCTATGATACTTTAGAAAAATATGGCTACGACCTGGTACAAAGAGCTCGAGAAAATAAGCTTGATCCAGTTATTGGCAGAGATGAGGAAATCAGAAATGTGATTCGAATTCTTAGCAGAAAGACTAAGAATAATCCAGTGCTGATAGGTGAGCCTGGCGTTGGTAAAACTGCAGTTGTAGAGGGCTTGGCACAGCGTATTGTAAGAGGTGACGTGCCTGATGCGCTCAAAAACAAAAAGGTATTTTCATTAGAGATTGGCTCAATGATAGCAGGTGCAAAATATCAGGGCGAATTTGAGGAGAGATTAAAGGCTGTGCTTGATGAGATTAAAAACTCAGATGGCGAGATAATCCTCTTTATCGATGAGCTGCACACGATTATCGGTGCTGGTAAAAATGGAAACGGCGGTCTTGATGCAGGCAATATGCTAAAGCCTATGCTTGCGCGTGGTGAGCTGCATTGTATCGGTGCTACTACTTTGAATGAGTATCGTGAGTATGTAGAAAAGGATGCTGCACTTGAGCGACGTTTTCAGCCGGTTATGGTAAATGAGCCTACTGTCGAGGATACGATTTCAATTCTGCGTGGTCTCAAGGAAAGATATGAGGTTTTCCATGGTGTAAAGATTGCAGATGCTGCACTGGTTTCGGCAGCAACTCTGTCTAATCGTTATATTTCAGACAGATTTTTGCCAGATAAAGCAATTGACTTGGTGGATGAGGCTTGTGCCCTGATAAAAACTGAGCTTGACTCCATGCCTGCAGAGCTTGATGAAATGAATCGCAGGATTATGCAGCTTGAGATAGAGGAAGCAGCCTTGAAAAAGGAGACTGACAAGCTTTCTGTGGAGCGCCTTGCTGCTCTGCAAAAGGAGCTTTCAGAAATCAGGGACGAGTACAATATCAAAAAATCAGCCTGGGATAATGAAAAGACCCTAGTAGAAAGTGTTGCAAAGATAAAGGAAGAAATCGACAAGGTGAATTCTGATATCAAGGTTGCCCAGCAAAAATATGATTTAGAAGAGGCAGCAAAGCTTCAATACGGCACACTTCCTGAGCTTACAGCAAAGCTTGAAGCGGCAGAGGAAAAGCTAAAAGCACGCGAGCTTAATCTGGTGCACGAGGATGTGTCTGAAAATGAGATTGCCAGAATTATTTCTCGTTGGACCTCTATTCCAGTAGAAAAATTAAGTGAATCTGAAAGAAACAAGACGCTTCATCTTGATGAAGAACTTCACAAGCGAGTGATGGGACAGGATGAAGCCGTAACTCTTGTCTCTGAGGCAATTATCCGCTCAAAGGCAGGCATAAAGGATATCACAAAGCCGATAGGCTCCTTCCTTTTCTTGGGCCCTACAGGTGTAGGAAAAACAGAGCTTGCAAAGTCGCTTGCGTATGCACTTTTTGATGATGAAAGTGCTATGGTCAGACTTGATATGTCTGAGTATATGGAAAAATTCAGCGTATCAAGACTTATTGGAGCGCCTCCAGGATATGTAGGCTATGATGAGGGCGGACAGTTGACTGAGGCTGTGCGAAGAAAACCATATTCGGTAATTCTTTTTGATGAGGTTGAAAAGGCACATCCTGATGTATTTAATGTGCTTTTGCAGGTGCTTGATGATGGAAGAATCACTGATTCGCAGGGACGTACAGTCGATTTCAAAAATACGATTATCATCATGACAAGCAATCTTGGCTCAGCTTATCTTCTCGAGGGAATAGATGAGTCGACAGGTGCCATAAAAAAAGAAGCCTCAACTGCAGTCATGGATGAATTAAGGGCAAGCTTTAGACCAGAATTTTTAAATCGTCTGGATGAAATAATTATGTTCAAGCCTTTGAATAAGTCTAATTTAAGTGGTATTGTAGATATAATAGTTGCTGAATTGAATTCTAGACTAAGCGATAGGCAGATTTCGATAGCTCTTACAGATGCTGCAAAGCAATATATTATTGATGAAGGCTACGACCCTGTATATGGTGCGAGACCTTTGAGACGTTATATTCAAAAGCATTTGGAGACTATGGCTGCCAAAATAATACTTGGTGGAGATTTATCAGAGGGTGCTATTATTACTATTGATGTTGATGACAACGGCCTTTTTGCCAGATAGTAAAGCAAATAACTCTGTAAGGTATCTGAATGAATTATTTACTTTTTTTACAAAATATTCGTGAGTCTGTAAGTGGATTTGTCGACTTGTTTTTTCTTATAATGAGTCGATTTTCCGAGACTGGAATCACATATTTATTGATGGCCATGGTTTATTGGTGCGTAGACAAGCACACTGGTAGACTCATGGCTATTGATGTTTCAATAAGCTGCTGGTTTAGCCAGTGGTTTAGACGTATTTTCAAAATTGAGCGTCCATGGGTAGTGGATTACAGGCTGCACCCCAACGAATTAGCAGTTGATTATGCCACAGGCTATAGCTTTCCTTCTGGTGGTACCATTAGAGCTATTGCAAACTGGGGAATCCTTGCCTATGCGACGAAGAAAAAATGGGTTCGTGTATTATGTGTTGTAATTCTTGTTTTATCAGCATTTTCTGGAAATTATCTTGGAACCCATACATTTTTTGATGAGGTCGGTGCGATTGTAATCGGCCTGTTGATGATGCAGTTATCTATTCTTGTAGATAAATTTTTGTCGTCACGTGATGCACTAAAGTACAATGATGCTACGTATTACATTTTTTCGATTCTGATTTTTGTTCTTCCAATGTTTATTTTTGGAGTCCTTTCAAATGCCGGTACATCTATTGGTATTGTCATGGGCTTGTTTTTTGAGAGACATTTTGTTGATTTTGCAATGCCTGACAATAAAAAGCAGTGGCTTGGTAGAATTTTGCCAGGTGTAATAATAATTTGGTTTTTGCAAAAATTCCTGGCTGATGTACTTATTTTTGCGGTACCAATTGGTTATGCGACCTTTTTTGCAAACTTTTTTATTGGCTTTTTTATCATAGGTGTTTATCCATTCCTTTTCCAGAAATGGGAGGAGAAGCGAAGACTCGAGGTTATTCTAAATTGCCTGATGATTCTTCTTATCATGGGAATTATGATTGCTTTTTACAACATAAGCTTATATAGAAGCACAAAAAAGGAAAATTGCCTGGTTATCGCAGATGGCGGCTATAGTTCAATAGCCCCTAAAAATACTTCCGCAGCACTTCAAAAGGCTGTTGAGATTGGCACGGATTCAATAATTCTCGATGTGCAGATGACAAAAGATAAAAAAATTGTAGTATTTTCTGATGAAAGTATCTTTAAAATTTATTCAAAGGGTGGACATATATATGATAGAACGCTTGCTGAATTAAAGGAATGTGACATGTCACGAAATTTTGTTGATACGGCCTCAAGTCTTTCTAAGTCTGAGCGTATCAAAAACTACAGTGGCCTGCAGATAATGACCTTGGATGAAGCACTTTCGATTATTGATGGAGAAAATGTCAATCTGATTATCAATATCAAAAATTATGAGGATGATACAAATGTCAATTTTGAGTTGGTAAAAATGATTATGTCCTGTGTCGAGAATCACTTGATGCAAAAACGAGTGGCATATTCAGCGGATAATTATCGATATCTTTCTTATATTCATGAGCATGATAGAAAAGCCAAGACGATTGCACCGTACGAGAAAATGCAGCAGGAGATAGTTGATTACAATGCAGATAAATCTAGCTATAAAGCAGTTGTTTATTGGAAGGATATAAATGAACTTGATGAAAATCTGATTGAGGAAGTTCATGAAAATGGGGCAAAATGCTATGCAACAGGAGTTAATACACCAGGGCAGATGCGCAGGGCTTCGTTGATCGGTGCTGATGGTGTTATTACAGGCGCTGTCGGCCAGGCGAGAATTGCAGTAAAGGATGACTATGCATATATCGGCGAGAATTGTCTTTACTCAATCACCGTGCCGAAGCTTTATGATAAGACAACAGAAAAGAAATACAAAAATTACGTGCTTCAGGGAATGACCAAGGTTCGCGATTTTACGGTGGTTTCAGCTTATGATAGTAGCAAGAAAAAGGACAGCATTCTATATGTAATAAATAGCAAGGGTCGCCTGAATCGTGTGATTCGATTAGGAATAAAGGCGCATGTCGGCGGAATTGCCTATGATGAGCAAAATGATTTGCTTTGGATTACTGCTTCAAATGGTCAGGTGTTTGCACTTGATTGGTCGAAAGCAACTGCTTCTGACAAAATAAGCGTAAGCTACAAATTTAACCCGGGTCTATACAATGCAAAATCTGAGCACGTGGCAAGCTTTCTTACTATTGATAAGGGTAAGCTTTATGTTGGAAGCTACTGCGAGGGGAAGAGTGGTGCTTTAAATGCTTATTCAATACAGGAATTATTAGAGGACAATAATACGACTCCAGAAAAGAAATATTCCATCCCAGAGCGAGTTCAGGGTGTGGCGTTTTTCAGAAATGAAGAGGGCAAAAGACCTAGAATTCTTTTCACTCAAAGTGCAGGACTTAAAAATTCTAACCTTTTGATTTCGCCATTTGTTTCATCCAATTCGGATTATACGGTCAATCAGAAAAAGATTATTGTTCCTGGAATGGTTGAGCAGCCAGTTTTTTCTGGCAATGAGCTTTATCTTTTATTTGAGTCTTCTGCAAGAAAATACAGAGTGAGCTATCGAATTCCAAGTGACCAGATTTGGGTGACAAATTATACATACTAGCATCTGTTTGTAACGCGTAAGACGGACAAATGTCCGCGTGGTAAAAATTTTCTCTTGTTAATTTTTGATTACTGTAGTATATTAACAAAGACAAAAAGCTAGTGTTTTTGCGGACTTAAAGGCAAAATCACTATTTGATTTGTTTTTTATTACAAATTTGTTGTACAAACTGACAAAAAGAGAGGTTGATTCATGGATCTATTTGATTACATGAGGCAGGAAAACAAGAAAAAAGAATCTCCCTTAGCAGCGCGTCTTCGTCCTACGACCTTGGAAGAGGTGGTCGGACAGCAACATATCATAGGGAAGGACAAGCTTTTGTATCGGGCAATCAAGGCGGACAAGCTTTCGTCCATTATTTTTTATGGACCTCCTGGTACCGGCAAGACGACCTTATCCAGGGTGATTGCGAACACTACTTCAGCCGAGTTCACAGCCATCAATGCTACCACGGCTGGCAAGAAGGACATGGAAGAGGTTGTTACAAAAGCAGCACAGACTTTAGGTGCCTACAATAAAAGGACGATTCTTTTTATTGATGAGATTCATAGATTCAACAAAGGGCAGCAGGACTTTTTACTTCCTTATGTTGAGGATGGTACGATAATTCTTATTGGTGCGACAACAGAAAATCCTTACTTTGAGGTCAATGGAGCGCTTTTATCGAGGTCGATTATTTTTGAACTTAAGCCCCTTGAACAGGAGGATATCAAGCTGCTGATTAACAGGGCACTTACCGATAGCGAAAAAGGACTTGGCTCCTTTGATGCGGTGATTGATGATGATGCACTTGATTTTCTGGCAGATATCGCAAATGGTGATGCCAGAGCAGCACTTACAGCCATTGAGCTTGGTGTTTTGACGACTGACAGAGCAGAGGATGGCAGGATTCATATTACCTTAGATGTCGCCAGCGAATGTATTCAAAGGCGAGTTGTTAAATATGATAAGGACGGAGACAATCATTACGATACAGTTTCCGCTTTTATAAAAAGTATGCGAGGCTCTGACCCGGATGCAGCAGTATATTATCTGGCAAGGATGCTTTACGCAGGCGAGGATCCAAAGTTCATCGCACGACGAATTTGTATCTGCGCATCAGAGGATGTTGGTAATGCAGACCCAATGGCACTTGTGGTTGCTACGAGCGCATTTTTAGCCTTAGAGCGAATCGGCATGCCAGAATCACGGATTATTCTTTCTCACGCCGCTACCTATGTAGCATGTGCGCCTAAATCAAATTCAGCCTACGGAGCTATTGATTTGGCACTTCAGGAGGTAAAGAACAATTCGACCAGACCGATACCGACACACCTGCAGGATGCTCACTACAAATCGGCTCACAAGCTGGGGCATGGCGTAGGCTATGAATACGCTCATGATTGTAAGAATCATTTTTCACATCAGCGCTATTTGCCTGATGGTCTTTCGTATGGAGATTTTTACGTGCCAGGCACCATGGGCTATGAAAATGTTATTAATGAATATTTAAATAAAATTAGGAAAGATTCAGAGGATTAAGAAATGAAAAAGTACACTGAAATGACAATTGAGGAGCTTCAGGAAGAGAAGGACAAGCTTGCTGAGATGTATAAGAAATGGCAGAAGAAGGACTTATCACTTGATATGAGCCGTGGTAAGCCATCTGTTGAGCAGCTTGATTTATCTATGCCAATTCTCGATATTCTCGATGGCAAGTCAATGCTTAAGGCTATGAACGGCGTTGAGACACGTAACTATGGTGTTTTAGAGGGTATTGTTGAAGCAAGAACACTTATGGCACACATCATGGATTGTGAGCCAGATCAGGTTATCGTAGGTGGAAATGCATCTCTTAACATGATGTTTGATGTTGTTTCTATTGGATATATGTTTGGTTTTGATGGCTGTGAGCCATGGTGCAAGCAGGACAAGATTAAGTGGCTCTGCCCAGTTCCAGGCTATGACAGACATTTTGCAATCACACAGCACTTTGGTTTTGATATGATTAATGTTCCTATGAACGAGGATGGCCCAAATATGGATATCGTCGAAGCATTAGTTGCAGCAGATGATACAATTAAGGGTATCTGGTGTGTGCCAAAGTATTCAAATCCACAGGGTGTTGTTTACTCTGATGAGGTTGTTAGACGTATGGCAAATCTTAAGCCGGCAGCAAAGGATTTCAGAATTTTCTGGGATAATGCATATGCTGTTCATCACCTCACAGATGAGAAGTGCAAGATTTTAAATATCTTAAAGGAATGTGAGGATGCTGATAATCCAAATCTCGTATTTGAGTTTGCATCTACTTCAAAGATTACCTTTGCAGGTGGCGGTATCGCTGCTGTTGCTTGTAACAATAACAACAGAAAAGAACTGAAAAAGACAATGACAGTTCAGACAATCGGTCATGACAAGGTAAACCAGATTCGTCATGCAAGATTCTTTGAGACAACAACAGTTGAAGAGCACATGGCAAAGCATGCTGCAATTCTTCGTCCAAAGTTCGAGCTTGTAGTTGAAACACTTGAAAAAGAGCTTGGCGAGGTTGGCGTTGGTTCTTGGATTAATCCTAAGGGTGGATATTTTGTTACATACGAAGCTCCTGAGGGAACAGCTTCACGTATCGTTGAGCTTTGTAAGGAAGCAGGCGTTGTTCTTACAGCAGCAGGTGCTCCTTTCCCATATCACATGGATCCAAAGGATTCTGTAATCAGATTTGCTCCATCCCTTCCACCAATCGAGGAATTAAAGGATGCTGCAGAAATCTTTACAGTATGTGCTCGTATTGCAGCAGTTGAAAAGCTTATGCTTCATGCATAATTCTATTACGAGGAGGTATTGAGATGAAATTAGGTTTTATTGGCGGCGGAAATATGGGCTCAGCTATGATGGGCGGTATTATTGCTGGCGGCCTTTGCGATAAAAAGGATGTTATGGTCTCTGATAAGTTTCAGGGCTCTCTTGATAGATTATCGGCTGACTTAGGCATCAATACAACTACAGATAACAAGGCAGTAGTAGAGTTTGCAGATATTATTTTTCTTGCAATCAAACCACAGATGCTTGCTGATGTAGTTGAAGAGATAAAGAGCCTTGATTTTTCAAATAAGCTTATTGTTTCAATCGTAGCTGGTCAGTCTATCGAAAAAATCTTAGGCTTATTCGGGAAAAAACTCAAGCTTGTTCGTGTAATGCCAAATACTCCTGCACTTGTAGGCGAGGGCATGGCAGGCTTATCACCAAATGAGCTCGTATCTGATGAAGAGGCAGAGCTTGTTAAAAAGCTTTTTGAATCCTTTGGAAAAGCAGAAATCGTTCCAGAAAAGCTTCAGGATGCAGTCTGTGGAATCAGTGGTTCTTCACCAGCGTATGTTTTTATGTTTATCGAGGCTATGGCAGATGGTGCTGTTGCAGAGGGCATGCCTAGAGCACAGGCTTACAAGTTTGCTGCACAGGCTGTACTTGGTTCAGCAAAGATGGTTCTTGAGACAGGCAAGCACCCGGGCGAATTAAAGGATGCTGTTTGCAGTCCTGGTGGAACAACAATCGAGGCAGTTGCAGCTTTGGAGCAGGCAGGCTTCAGATCGGCAGTAATTGACGCTGAAAGAATCTGTATTGATAAGTCAAGAAGCTTGTAATTATTTTTTGAGCTGACGGATTTACTATTATGTTTCAAGCTAAAGAGCGTGTAATTATATTGACAAAGTTTTAACAAATATAGTATATTTTCTATCATAGTAAACATTTTTGATGTAGTACGTTTTTCTACATCTTAGAGGGCACTTGCCCTTGGTATAGGAGGAAAAAATGAGCGAATTTAATAACATTAAACTTGAAGTAGCTGATGAAATTGCTGTACTTGCTATCTCTCGTCCAGCAGCACTTAATGCACTTAACAGTGAGACACTTGATGAGCTTAACACAGCTTTAACAGAAATCGAAGCAAGAGACGACGTTAAGGTTCTTATCCTTACAGGTGGTCCTGATAAGAAAGACAACGCATTCAAGTCTTTCGTAGCTGGTGCTGATATCTCTGAGATGGTTAACTTCACAGCTCCAGAGGCTAGAGCATTCGGTATCAAGGCTTCTGAGCCATTCTTCAAGCTTATGAACATGCGTCAGGTTACAATCGCTGCAGTTAACGGTTTTGCACTCGGCGGTGGTTGTGAAATCGCTATGGCTTGTGATATCAGAATCGCATCTGACAACGCAATCTTCGGTCAGCCAGAGTGTGGTCTTGGAATCATCCCTGGATTCGGTGGTACACAGAGACTTGCTCGTCTTGTTGGTATGGGCCGCGCTAAGGAAATGATTTTCACATGCGATAACATCGATGCTAACGAAGCATACAGAATTGGTCTTGTAAACAAGGTAGTTGCTAAGGAAGAGCTTATGGCTACAGCAAAGGCTATGGCTGCAAAGATCATCTCTAAGGGTAGCTACGCAGTTGCAATTGCAAAAGCTGCTATCAACAACGGCTACGACATGGATATCAAGAACGCTGTTGAAATGGAAGCAAACCTTTTCGGTGTTGTTAACGACACACACGATAAGAAGGAAGGCATGGGCGCATTCCTAGAGAAGAGAGCTGCAGAGCTTACAGATTTCTAATCTACAAAATATTTCAAACATTCAAATGCCATAGATACATCATGTATCTATGGCTTTTTTTGGCTCCCCTTTTAAGGGGAGCTGTCAGACTTTAGTCTGACTGAGGGGTCATCCCTTTTAAGGGGAGCCATGCGCTTGACTGACAGGTTTTTATTGAAATCAATCCCCTGAAAGTGGTATGATTATTAAGATTAGGTAAATTATAGCAATTTACGTCTAGAAAGAGGGAGAATTAGATGGATAACAATCATTTATTTGAAGATGAAGTAGATGAGGAAATGGCTCGTGAGAAGGCTGAGCGTGAGGCGAGATTAGCTGAGACACAGCAACAAAATCAGGATCATGAACAGAATTCAAGCAGCTATGACCCTGAACAGAATGCAGGCTATAACCAGTCTCAGAATACTGATTATAACCAGTCACAGACTACAGGCTATAACCAGTCACAGAATGCAGGCTATAACCAGTCACAGGCTACAAACTATAATCAATCGCAAAATACAGGCTACAATTCCAACTATACAGTTGAGGCAGATACACACAAAGGCTTTGCTATTGCTGGTTTTATAATCAGTATAGTGGCACTTGTTTTATGTTGCGCAGGATGTAATGTTCTTTTGGCAATTTTAGCATTAGTATTTTGTATTATTTATCTTGCCGCTAATAATCCAAACAAATCAAAAAAAGGCCTGGCTATCGCCGGTGTGATTATTGCCAGTGTATCGATTGCTGTTACGGCAGTATATTATGTTATGATTTTTACTTCACCTGAATTTCAGGATACATATGATGAAATTCTGAAATCTCTTGAAGAAGAATATGATTATTCAGAATCTGATGAAACTGATGAGTTTGAGGATTTATTTGATGAGAATAATGATGATGATGATTGTGAGGATGGTTCTTGCATGTCTGATTCAGATTCAGGTAGAGGTAAAAAGCACTATCAGGATTTAAGAGAAGAGGAAGATGGTTCTTTATAGAAACGAGGTAACAGATGACTGATGCAATGCTGCTGTATTGTGAGGTTGATTTGCTATGCTTTGTTTTTATGTTGATTATCGTCGTAAATCTTTGGAAACTACGACGTGGCTCAAAGCAGGATATGATCTTCTTTGATGGTGCAGCTTTTATGGGTGTGACCCTGCTTATGGATATGCTTTCTAAGGTTTTTGAGGGCAGACCTGGATTAGCGGTGAATTACATATTGTATTTGGTAAATGCCTTGTACTTCGTTTTTGCAACAGCAGCCGCATGTGCTTTTTGGTGTTATGTTGATTACTCAATCACGGAGGATAAGACTGAGGTTGATGCCAGACTTAAGATGTACAAAATACCTGCTGTATGTGTGATGTTTATTTCAGCAGCATCTATCTTTGGAAAATTTATTTTTTACATTGATACAAATAACTGCTACCAAAAGGGAAATTTGTATGTAATATCTCAGATATGCATATCACTTTATTTTGTGCTTAGTTGGGTATATTCACTTGCTATTCTTTTGAGGTCTCAGCAGGTATATGCTAAGCGTAATTTTTATAGATTGCTTTTTAATTTCACAACGCTTTTGATGGTAGGATTGTGTTTTCAATATGCATTTATAGATGCTATTATTATTTGTCCAGTTGCCAGCGTTGCGATGTTTATGCAATATTCAAATTGTCAGAATGCGCAGATTCAGAGAGACCCACTTACAGGTTTGAACAACCGAATCAGATTTTCCAGATATTTGTGTGAGTGCTGTGATAAGCTAAGTGAAAACGAAATCCTAAGCTGTGTAGTTTTTAGTCTTGATAGCATTCAGGGAATAAATGACAGATATGGTCACGGCAAGGGAGACATCATTTTGGCTGAGGCTGCTGGTATTCTTAGAAATGTCATAAATGAAGTACCAGGTAATCATTTTCTGGCGCGTTATAGTGGTAATTGTTTTGCAGTTGTCACTATTGGCGGAGTTGATGTATCAGATTTGGTGATTAAGACATACAAGGAGAGCCTTGATGCCTACAACAATTCAATAGAAAATACGCATTTGATTTATATAAGCTATGGAAGTGCGATTTTTGAACGCTTTGATATGAAACCAGAGGATTTAATTATCCAGGCGGAGAAATCCATGAAGAAAAATAAGACCGAAAACAAGGTCAAAAAGTTGAGTGTAGAAGATTTAATTTAAATCTTTTAACGAATACATATATCAAATAAGGGATATCTGACGAGAAAGGATATCCTCATAGAAAGGAATTACTTTTATATGTACAAGAAAGTTGATGCTAGCTTAAATTTTGTTGAGCGTGAAAAGCAAATCGAAAAATTCTGGGAAGAGAATGACATCTTCCAAAAGTCAATGGATTCAAGAAAAGAAGGAGAAACATATACTTTTTATGATGGTCCTCCTACAGCAAATGGTAAGCCTCACATTGGTCATGTTGAGACACGTGCCATCAAGGATATGATTCCTAGATACCAGACAATGAAGGGCAAGTTTGTTCCTCGTAAGGCTGGTTGGGATACACATGGTCTTCCAGTTGAGCTTGAGGTTGAAAAGCTTTTAGGTCTCAATGGTAAAGAGCAAATCGAAGAATACGGTATGGAACCTTTCATCAAAAAATGTAAGGAATCTGTTTGGAAATACAAGGGTATGTGGGAGGATTTCTCAGGTACAGTTGGTTTCTGGGCTGATATGGACAATCCATACATCACATATGATGATAATTTTATCGAGTCTGAGTGGTGGGCTCTTAAAGAAATTTGGGACAAGAAGCTTTTATACAAGGGCTTTAAAATCGTTCCTTATTGCCCTCGCTGTGGTACTCCACTTTCTTCACAGGAGGTAGCACAGGGCTACAAGACTGTAAAGGAACGTTCTGCAGTAGTTCGTTTCAAGGTAAAGGACGAGGATGCATATATCCTTGCCTGGACAACAACACCATGGACACTTCCATCAAACCTTGCACTTTGCGTAAATCCAGATGAGACATACTTAAAGGTAAGTGCCTGTGATGGATATACATACTATATTGCTGAGGCTCTTGCTGACAAGGTTCTTTCAAAGCTTGCTACAGAAGAGGGACAGAAGGCTTATGAGGTTCTCGAGACTTACAAGGGAACAGACCTTGAGTACAAGGAGTATGAGCCACTTTTTGCATGTGCTGGTGAGGCAGCTGCAAAGCAGCACAAAAAGGCTCATTTCGTAGTTTGTGATGAGTACGTTACTATGACAGATGGTACTGGTATCGTACATATTGCTCCTGCTTTTGGTGAGGATGATGCCAAGGTTGGACGTAAGTATGAGCTTCCATTTGTTCAGTTTGTAAATGGCAAGGGTGAGCTTACACCTGAGACACCATATGATGGTGTATTTGTTAAAAAGGCAGACCCTATGGTTCTTAAGGATTTGGATGCTGAGGGTAAGCTTTTTGATGCTCCTAAGTTTGAGCATGAGTATCCACATTGCTGGAGATGTGATACCCCACTTATCTACTACGCTAGAGAGTCATGGTTCATTAAAATGACAGAGGTTAAGGAAGACCTCATTAGAAATAACAACACTGTAAACTGG
The DNA here is from genome assembly GCA_045617805.1 of Pseudobutyrivibrio sp. GTDB lineage: Bacteria > Bacillota > Clostridia > Lachnospirales > Lachnospiraceae > Pseudobutyrivibrio. The sequence continues at coordinate 15,368 of JAZLJM010000062.1, read as the reverse complement.
ATTCCTGATTCAATTGGTAAGGGACGTTTCGGTGACTGGCTTGAGAATATCCAGGACTGGGGTATTTCTCGTAACAGATATTGGGGTACACCTCTTAATATCTGGGAGTGTGAGAAGTGTGGCGAGCAAATGGCTATCGGAAGCCGTGCTGAGCTTGCTGAAAAGTCAGGCAATCCTGATGCTGCAAAGGTAGAGCTTCACCGTCCATATATCGATGAGGTTACCTGTAAGTGTGGTTGCGGTGGCACAATGAAGCGTGTACCAGAGGTTATTGATTGCTGGTTCGATTCAGGTGCTATGCCATTTGCACAGCATCATTATCCTTTTGAGAATAAAGAAGTATTTGAGCAGCAGTTCCCTGCAAAATTTATTTCAGAGGCTGTTGACCAGACTCGTGGATGGTTCTACTCACTTATGGCAGAGTCTACACTTCTTTTCAACAAAGCACCTTATGAGAACGTAATTGTTCTCGGCCACGTGCAGGATGAAAAGGGACAGAAGATGTCTAAGTCAAAAGGCAATGCTGTTGATCCATTCGAGGCACTTGAAAAAATGGGAGCAGATGCTATCAGATGGTATTTCTATACAGCATCAGCACCATGGATTCCAAAGAAATTTGGTGATAAGGCAGTTATGGAAGGTCAGAGAAAGTTCCTTGGAACTCTTTGGAACACATACGCTTTCTATATTTTATATGCAAATATCGATGAGTTTGATCCTACCAAGTACGAGCTTGATTATAGCAAGCTTGCAGTTATGGATAAGTGGATTCTTTCTCGTCTCAACTCAGCTATCAAGGATGTTGATGAAAATCTTGGCGCTTACAAGATTCCAGAGGCAGCCAGAGCATTAGATGAGTTTGTAGATGATTTGTCAAACTGGTACGTTCGTCGTTGTCGTGACAGATTCTGGGCAAAGGGTATGGAGCAGGACAAGATAAATGCTTATATGACTCTTTATACAGCTCTTGTTGAGATTTCAAAGGCTGCAGCACCTATGATTCCTTTCATGACAGAAGAAATCTATCAGAATATGGTTCGTTCAGTAGATGCAAAGGCACCTGAGTCAATTCACCTTTGTGATTTCCCTGCTGTAAATGAATCATTTATCGATACAAAGCTTGAGGAGGATATGAATGAGCTTCTCAAGATAGTAGTTAACGGTCGTGCTTGTAGAGAGTTAGCAAAGCTTAAGAATCGTCAGCCAATCGGTCAGATGTTTATCAAGGCTGAACATACTCTTGATGATATGTATGTTTCAATTATCGAGGATGAGCTCAATGTTAAGAAGGCTGAGTTTACAGATGATGTATCTTCATTTACTTCATACAGCTTCAAGCCTCAGCTTCGTACAGTTGGACCAAAATACGGTAAGTTCTTAGGTGGAATTCAAAAGGCACTAGCTTCTCTTGATGGAAATGCAGCGTATGCAAGCCTCAAGGCCGATGGAGTTCTCAGACTTCCAGAGGTTGATGCTTCTATCGAGCTTGCTGAAGAGGATTTACTTATTTCTATGGCTCAGACAGAGGGCTATGTAGCAAATGGTGATAACACTGTAACAGTTGTTCTTGATACAAATCTTACTGAAGAGCTTTTAGAGGAAGGCTTTGTACGTGAAATCGTATCAAAGATTCAGACTATGCGTAAGGAAGCAAACTTTGAGGTTATGGACCGCATCAAGGTTTCCTACGAGGGTGCTTCAAAGGTAGCTGATATTGTCGAGAAGAACAAAACATCAATTTGTTCTGAGGTACTTGCTGATGAGATTTCTGTTGGAAATTCAGGTGAGTATTCAAAGGAATGGAATATCAATGGCGAGACTGTAGTACTTGCTGTTACTAGAAATAATTAGTATTAAAATAGGGGTAGTATAATTTAATACTTTTTATATACCTCAGCTTTGAGGAATACAAATATTAAGGGGGCAAAATTAATATATGAAGAGACAAATGCCAGGAACTAAAGAGATTGAACGCGAGATAAAGGATAGACTAAAAAAGCTCTTTAGAAAAGAGCTTGAATGGGCAACACCTAACGAAATCTATCAGGCAATTTCAGAGGTTGTAAATGATAGAATTATTGATAACTGGTTAAATACATCTAAGGCTATGGTTCAGCAGGATGCCAAGACAGTATATTACATGTCGATGGAATTTTTGATGGGTCGTGCTTTAGGTAACAACATGCTTAATATGCGTGGCTATGCTGATATCAAGGAAGCACTTGATGATTTAGGTATCGACATAAATGCTATCGAGGATCAGGAGCCAGATCCAGCACTTGGAAATGGTGGTCTTGGTAGACTTGCTGCCTGCTTTTTGGATTCACTTGCTACCTTGCAGTATCCTGCATATGGCTGTGGTATTCGTTATCATTACGGTATGTTTAAGCAGAAGATTGTTGATGGTTTTCAGCGTGAGGTTCCAGATGATTGGCTTCATGAGCATTATCCATTTGAGCTTAAGCGTACTGAGTATTCTTACGAGGTTAAGTTTGGTGGCTGGGTAAGATATGAGGGACAGCCAGATGGTACAACAAAGTACATTCACGAGGGCTATAACTCAGTACTTGCAGTTCCATATGATATGCCAATCACAGGCTTTGACAATGGTATGGTAAATACTCTTATGATTTGGGATGCTGAGCCTAAGGAGGTATTCAGACTCGATTCCTTTGATAGAGGAGATTATGACAAGGCTGTTGAAGACATGAACCTTGCCAGAAATCTCACAGAGGTACTATATCCAAACGACAATCATGTACAGGGCAAGGAGCTTCGCTTGAAGCAGCAGTATTTCTTTGTTTCTGCATCATTACAGAGAGCTATTGTAAAATACCTTAAGTTCCATCCTGATATTCATGGTCTTCCAGAAAAGGTTGTATTCCAGATGAATGATACTCACCCTACTCTTGCAGTAGCTGAGCTTATGCGACTTCTTATGGATGAATACAATTTAGGCTGGGATGAAGCCTGGGATATTACTACACACTGTGTAGCATATACAAATCATACAATTATGGCTGAGGCACTTGAGAAGTGGCCACAGGATATCTTTAAGAGATTATTACCTCGTATTTTTATGATTGTAGAAGAAATTAACAGACGTTTCTGTGAAGATATCAGAGCTAAGTTCCCTGGTGATGAGCAGAGAGTACAGCGTATGGCTATTTTAGCTGACAATCAGGTAAAGATGGCTCATATGGCAATCTGTGCTGGCTATTCAGTAAACGGTGTTGCAAAGCTTCATACAGATATTCTCAAGAATGTATCCTTGCATGATTTCTATGAGATGTATCCTGAGAAGTTCAACAACAAGACAAATGGTATTACACAGCGTAGATTCCTTATGCACGGCAACTACAAGCTTTCTGACTGGGTAATCAGTAAAATCGGTAGAGACTGGATTACTGATTTGTCTCAGATGAAGAAGCTTGAGTCTTATGTAAATGATTCAAAGGCATTAAAGGAATTTACACAGATTAAATATGAAAATAAGGTTCGCCTTGCAAAATATATCAAGGAGCACAATGGAATTGATGTAGATCCTAATTCAATTTTTGATGTGCAGTCCAAGAGACTTCATGAGTACAAGCGTCAGCTTCTTAATATTTTGCATGTAATGTATTTATACAACAAGGTAAAAGAGCATCCTGAATTTGAGATGTATCCAAGAACCTTTATCTTTGGAGCAAAGGCATCTGCTGGTTATGAAAATGCGAAGCTTATCATCAAGCTTATCAACAATGTTGCAGCAGTTATCAATAATGATGCTTCAATTGATGGCAAAATTAAAGTTGTATTCATCGAAGATTACAAGGTATCAAATGCTGAATGGATTTTTGCAGCGGCTGATGTTTCTGAGCAGATTTCTACTGCATCAAAGGAAGCTTCAGGAACTGGAAATATGAAGTTTATGCTTAATGGTGCTGTTACAATCGGAACTATGGATGGAGCAAATGTCGAGATGTACCAGGAGGTTGGTGCTGACAATATCTTTATCTTTGGTATGAGCTCTGATGAGGTTATTGCTCACGAAAAGAACAACGACTACTATCCACAGAATGTTGTAAACTCAAATCCAGAGCTTGCAAAGGTTCTTGATCAGTTGGTTAACGGATATTATTGCTTTGACAATCCTGAGTTATTTAGACCGCTTTACAATTCACTTTTGAATACACAGTGTACTTCAAAGGCTGATATGTACTTCGTACTTCAGGATTTTGCTTCTTATGCAGATGCTCAGCAGAAGGTTCAGGAAGCTTATAAGGACCGTGAAAAGTGGGCAAAGATGTCACTTCTCAATGTCGCTCGTGTAGGAAAGTTCTCTTCAGATAGAACAATTCAGGAATACGTAGATGACATTTGGCATCTTGATAAGTTGAAACTATAAAAAGGTAGAAAGATTAATGCAGGAAAAAGTAGAAAATCGAAAATATAATTTGCTAATGTTTATGCCTTTTGTGCTGATTAGTCTTATTGTATACGTGTCTACATTTATTGTGGCTGAGTATGAGACGATAAAGGTATTGGCATCTACAAGCTTTACCGATATGAAGCAGTTAGAGGAAAAGCTACTTAGTGTGATAATGACAGATAATTGCTTGCGTTTGGTAAATATCTTATATGCTGTGATTTCTGTAGTTGTTTTTGGATTGATGTATTATCATTTTAGAAAAAGAGATTCAAGGAATAATCCAGTGCAATACGAGAAAAAAGCAAATTTGAGTATGCTTGTTGTTGCTGCACTTGTCACAATTATTGCATTAGTTTTCTTTAGTGAGATAGTATCATTTTTTATAAAAATGGTTTTGCCTCAGTGGTATGTTGATTATTCAATGAATGTGGCATCAGGTGCATTTTCTGATGTTAAGAATCCAGCGACGATTGTGTATGCGGTCATCTTGGCACCAATTGTTGAGGAGCTGGCATTTAGAGGACTTACCTTTTTGTATGCAAAAAAGGTAAATTCTACGCTTATGGCGATGATATATTCAACACTTTTGTATTTGCTCTTCATAGGTGACAAATACGAAGCTGTAGTACTTGCCGCTACAAGTATTGTGTTTGTCTATGTGATGGATAAATACGACAATATCATTTTAGTAATTCTTATGCATATGGGCTGCAATGCTCTTGGACTTTTGCCTATCTCTGATTGGTTGAAGTTTAGTATAAAGGAAGCACCACTTGTGATGTTTACAGAAATTCTGGGTGGAATGGTTACTTTATATTTGAGCATTTTCTTATTGAAAAAGGCAGCACCAGTTAAGAAAATTGAAAAAGCATCCGAAATATAATTCACAGGGATGAGACAGTACGTAACAAGGAAGTCAATTGATTATTCAATAGGCTTCCTTTTTTATTCTCAAATAGTAGTTGCAATTTAGTGTAATGCATATGCTATTTACTACGAGATGTATACGTACAAGTGGAAAAGGGACTTCTGGATACAAAAATTAAAATTTTTTAAGTACAATTCAGGAGGAAATCGCATGGTAATCAATTCATCGAATGTCTCAATGGCATCAAAAAACTCGTACCAAAAGTCAGTCAAGCAAAGCCAAAAGCTGGAAGCTGTATCTTGCATTAAGTTCGGAAATCTTGTTCTTCGCAATGATATCGACAAGCTTGGAAAGGATGATTCATTAGGAGAAACAGAAAACAATCCGCTCGCAAGCTCAAATTACGAAATTGCACCTGGTGGCAAGATAAAAAGTGATGACTCGTCAGCTCTTGAAAATCTAAAGGCTGATAAAAAAGTACAAAATATTACGATGCAGTATTTATTTAGATTACTTTTTAGTAGGATGTTTGGTGACGATATGATGTCACAAATGTTTCAGGATATGATAGATGGCGGTACAGTGACGACCTATACGCGCGGTGAAATTTCATATGAAGCAATTACAAAGGAAGAAGTGAGCTTTTCAAGTACTGGTACAGCGATTACAGCAGATGGTCGTGAGCTGAATTTTGAATATTCATTTGCTGTATCTACAGAATTTAAGGAATCTTATAGCGAATCCTTTGAGTTTATCACAACTCGAAATTTAATCGACCCACTTGTAATCAATCTCGATAACAATCCTACAGAGCTTTCTGATCAGAAATTCTTTTTTGATTTGGACTGTGATGGTAGCGAGGAAGAAATTTCACAGCTTGAGGTTGGTTCTGGCTATCTGGTTTTTGATAGAAATCATGATGGTGTAGTAAATGATGGTAATGAACTTTTTGGCGTAAAATCAGGTGATGGTTTTAGAGATTTATCCATGTATGACGAGGATGGTAATGGGTGGATAGATGAAAATGATTCAATTTTTAAAGAACTTAGAGTTTGGACCTTTGATAAAGAGGGGAATGGCTCTTTGCATCAGCTTAAGGATTGTGATGTAGGTGCAATTTATCTGGGCAAAGTAAAAACCCGATATGACCATCAGGATAGTCAAAATCAATTAGCGGCAGTTACTCAGTCGACTGGAATTTTTCTACATGAATCTACAGGTAGGGCAGGTCTTGTGCAGCATCTTGATTTGGCAACATAAATAGTTGGCATAAAACAGTTGTAGAAATATTGCCTCTAAGCTAAAATGTAATATGTTAGTAATTTTGGGGGCAATGGTTTATGAATAGTGGTGAAAAGCAATCAAAGAAAAAAAGCAACAGCACTCTGGCTATTTTTGCAGGATGTGCTGTTGCTTTTATGGTTATTACTACTATTATTAGTGTAATTTTTTATAGAAGAAATCTGAGTGCCGTAGAGAATCTTTTGTCTGATAGAGAGTATCAGCAGTACAATTCGTATGTAATTTTTGTTGCAGAGGATGATAATTCTAATTTTTGGAATGAGGTCTATACGGCTGCCAAAAACCGTGGCGCAAAAGAAGGCGTCTGTGTCGATAGGATTTCTGACAGCTTAAAGGGGGATTTTTCTAAGACGCAGCTTCTTGAAATGGCGATTAATTCAGGCTGTGATGGAATTTTGCTTGAGGGAGATGATTCTGAAAAAACGGCGACCCTTATTAAAGAGGCTGTCGACAATGGCATAGTTGTTGTTACAATGCGAAATGATTCTGTAGATAGTGTTAGAACCAGCTTTGTAGGAACTAGTAATTACAATGTTTCCAGACTCTATGCTCAAAAGATTATCGAGACGATACAAGGCTATGTGGATTCTACTCATACCAAGGCTGATGTTTTGATATTAAATGGAAAAAGCGGAGCGTCTGAAGAGACAATCAGCATGATGACGGGTATTCAGGAGGCAATTGCTCAGGCTGATGCAGATATTCCAACTTTGAATTTCTTAAATGCTGATATAGATACAAAGGATGAGTTTGCAGTAGAAGAGTATGTTCAAAAGCTTTTTTTGAGTGATGATATACCTAATCTTATTGTTTGTCTGGATGATTCTTCTACATCAAGTGTTTATCAGGCTATGATTGATTACAATCAGGTAGGAAAGGTAGAGCTGCTTGGTTTTTACCAGTCAGATACAATTTTGGGTGGTATTGAGCAAGGGGTTATCGATGGAACTGTAACCATTGATACGAAGTCTTTGGGAGAAATTTCAGAGAGAGCTTTTAGAGAGTATCATGAGACAGGTTATGTCAGCGACTTTTTTGTTGTAAATAATGAACTGGTTGATATTAACAATATAAAAGAATACAGGGAGGAACATTCTGATGAAAAATAAAAGAAGCTTTCTTCCTAAATCTATTCGAACCAAGATGATTTTGGCATTTTGTTTGCCTTCAATATTACTTTTCTTAGTCAATTTTATGCTCTATATGAGTACCAATGACATGATAAATTCTCTAAATGAGGTTTACGCAAGTAATATTAAGCTGAATGATTTGAATGCGACTCTTACAGATTTGCAGGCATCGATGTCAGATTATCTACATACGAGGACAACTGATTCGCTCGAGGATTATTACAGATATGAGCAGGACTATTACAATATGGTATCTGAGCTTGATGACAGACTTGTTAATAGTGAGGCTAAGCATCTTGAGCGCAATATCAAGAATATGTCCATAAAATATCTGAATCTCACAAACAAGACGATAGAATGTAAGCGTGGCGGTAATGTAGAAAAATACAAGGGCTACTATGCAAAGTCAACCAGGATGTACAATTATATTTCGACATCAATCTATAGCTTGAACAATGAACAGTTCGTTGAAAACTCTACAAGTTATGCAACGATGATAAATACGCTCCAGTCGATGGCTGGTATAAATGTCATTACCTTAATTGTTATCGGTGTAGGAAATCTCATCTTCGTTGTACTTTTTGCATCAACAATTACAGAGCCGCTTGTAAGCTTGTCGAATCAGGCAAATAAGGTTTCAAACGGAGATTTTGATATAGAATTAATCGATAGGATTTCTTCTGATGAAATAGGTGTCGTTACAAAAGCCTTTAATTCAATGGTTATTTCCATCAGAGAGTATATTGAAAAAGTCAAAACCTCCATGGAAAAGGAAAGAGTTCTTATTGAGAATAAGCTTACTATGGAAGCCCACCTAAAGGATGCTAAGCTTCGTTATTTGCAGGCGCAGATAAATCCTCATTTTCTTTTTAACACACTCAATGCTGGTGCACAACTGGCTATGATGGAGGGCGCTGAGCGAACAGGCGATTATATTGACAAGGTAGCGGAGTTTTTTAGGTACAATATCAAAAAGGACCATGATGTTGTAACCTTGCGGGAAGAGATAGAGCTTGTAGATAGTTATATCTATATCCTTAATGTAAGATTTTCAGGAGATATTTCCTTTGAAAAGACAATTGATGAATCGCTTTTGAATACGAAAATACCGAGTATGATACTACAGCCGATTGTTGAGAATAGTGTCAACTATGGAATAAGAAATATCGATTGGCGTGGAAAGATAAAGCTTTCAGTGTATCGCATGGAGAATCAGGTCTGTGTAAGTATATCTGATAATGGAATTGGAATTGAGGCAGCTACTATAGAAAAGATTCTCAGCGGAAGATTTCATTCAAATGATGCGATGACTGATTCAAATGGTGTAGGTCTTGATAACTGTATAAATAGACTTTCACTTTTTTATGGGCGAGATGATATAATGGACATAATTTCAGCGGGAAAAGACAAGGGAACCGAGACCATATTGTACTTACCGTTAACAGGAGAAGATAATGTATAAGATAATGTTGGCTGATGATGAGGGAATCGTAATTGATTCACTTAAGTTTATCATCGAAAAAGAATACGGAAATGATTGTGAAATACGAAGCGCAAAGACGGGACGTCAGGTAATTGAGCTTTCCGAGGAGTTCCAGCCTGATATTGCTTTTATGGATATTCAGATGCCAGGAATAAATGGTATTGATGCCATGCGCGAAATCAGAAAGAGAAATACTCATACCAAATTTGTGGTTATGACTGCCTATGACAAGTTTGATTATGCTAAAGAGGCTATCAATCTAGGCGTTCTCGATTATTTAAATAAACCTGTAAAAAAAGATAAAATCATTGATGTAATCAATAAGGCGATGGAACAAATCGATGGTGAGCGTACTAAACGTTCCAATGATTTGATGGTTAGAGAAAAGCTTGAGACAGTCGTACCTATTATAGAAAATGGTCTTATTCAGGATTTGCTTTTTAAGGAGTTTTATCAGGAGGATATTGATAATTATAAGACTCTCCTTGGCATAGATACAGATTACGGCTACATGGCATGTCTTGTTTTTGGCCGTGAACAGGTAGGTAGTTACATGACCAGTGCTGTTGCCGTATCTATTCAAGCCCAAAAGGTTTATAAGGAAATCCATGTAATTACAGAGGATTATATTTCGGGAATTATGGGCTCAGTTATGTCAAACAAGATTCCTATTTTGATTCCATGTGATTCAGAGACTCTTTCATATAATGCCAGAAACCAGATTGTGGAAAGTGCCAGAGCTTTGTGCAGACGATTGTCTGAAAAATTTGATATGACCTTTAGAGTGGGCTTTGGTTCAGTAAAAAATCTTAACAATATGGCTGAGTCCTATGAGGAGGCAAGTGCGGTTTTAGTCCGTACAACCTCACATGTTGCACATATTGATGATTTTCCGGCTAATCCGCGTTATGAAGAGGATTATCCGACAGATTTGGAAAAGAATATTTTTGAAAGTGTTGAGCTTGGTGAAGTGCAGGAGGCTACAGCTACAGCCTCAATGTTCTTTGACTGGATGACAGAGAATTATCCAGAGGATTTAGATGACATCAGACTTAAGGCTCTTGAATTTGTACTTAGAGCTGAGCATTTGGAATATGACAAAACCGGGAAATTCTATGCATTTAAGAGCCGCACAAATTATCTGCCAGAGGTTATGGGGATTTCTGATTATGTAGAGCTTAGAAATTGGTTTGTTGAAAAAATAAAGGCAACGTCTATTTCTATAGCAAATTCGCAGGAAGAGCATTCAATTAATTTTATCACTCAGGCGAAAAAATATATTGATGAAAACTATAGTGGTGATATTACACTTGATGAGGTTTCGCAGGTAGTAAATGTAAGCTCGTATTACTTTTCAAAGGTTTTCAAGGATGAAATGGGAGAGAATTTTATTGAATATGTAACACGACTTAGGATTGATAAGGCAAAGGATTTACTTTTGAATACAGATAAATCCATGAAAGAAATAGCAAAAGAGGTTGGTTATTCAGATCCGAATTACTTTTCTAGGACATTCAAGAAATATATTGGAAAAACACCAACAGATTTTTCGAAGAGAAATTAGTTTCTACGAGGTAGTTTGTTAATGAGGCAATCATAGGGAGGGATGATGCTTTATGAAAACTGGATTTAGAGTAATTGCAATTATACTTGTTTTTACAAGTGTCCTTTTAGTTGGCTGTGGGAGAAAAGACAAGATTGAACAGGTTGAGGGCACTCAGGAAGAGGATATTCTAGAGATAGGTATGTGTTTTGATTCCTTTGTTATCGAAAGATGGATAAAGGATAGGGATGTCTTTGTGTCAACAGCACAGGCTGCTGGTGCACAGGTGAATGTTCAAAATGCCAACGGTGATGTTGAAAAGCAAAAAGAGCAGATAAATTATTTTATCGACAAAGGCGTAGATTGTCTGGTGATTATTCCTATAGATGGATATGCTTTGGCAGATGAGATAAAAAAAGCAAAGAGTGCAGGAATAAAGGTAATTGCATATGATAGATTAATTTGCAATGCGGATGTTGATTTATATATTTCTTTTGATAATGAAGCAGTAGGTAAAATGCTTGGTGAAGCAATAAAGTCTTCACAGGCAAAGTCAGTTGTGATGATATGCGGTCCGCTTACAGATGGTAATGTGCCGATGGTAATTGGTGGCTTTGAGGATGTTATGAAGAAAAATTCTATCGATGTTCTCGACAAATTCTATGTTGATGGTTGGAAGGCTGAGCTTGCTTCTTCATATGTATATGAAAATATGGATACAATAAAAGATGCCGATGCTATTATGTGTGGCAATGATGATATTGCTACAGCTGTAATTCGTGCTCTTGCTGTAAGTCGCCTTGCTGGAGTTAAGACAGTGGTGGGGCAGGATGCAGATGTTCCTGCTTGCCAGCATATTATAGATGGAACTCAGCGAATGACTGTTTACAAGCCAGTATCTAATCTTGCAACCCAGGCGGCCGAGATTGCGGTACAGTTTGCAAAAGGTGATGAGGTAGTGATCAACACCAAAATGGATGATGGCACATATAAGGTGCCCTATATTGCAATACAGCCTGTAATGGTTGATAGCACAAACCTGGATGAGGTTATTATTGATGGTGGATATCATACATATGACGATATCTATATAAATAAAAAATCTTCTGAGGAGTAGGATTTTTTCATATAGCACAAAAATGTTATGGTAGACAAAATAATCAAGTCGGTCTGTAAAAGCCTTTAAAATCAAGGGTTTTACAGACTGATTTTTTTATTCCACATAACATATAGCATAAAATTGACCGCGAAATTATACTTGAGCACAAAATAATGCTAGCGATAAAATCGTGCTAAAAATATGAAATAAATATGTCAAGAATGTGACAAGTTATTCTAGATGACATAGTGTTATAGTTTTTACAGTAACAAATAGATAAATCCAAAGAGGGAGGGTTTACACAAATGAAGAAAAAAGTATTAAGTTTGATGCTCACAGGAGCAATCGCAGCAACAATGTTCGCTGGATGTGGCGCAGCTACACCAACATCTGACGGTGCTGCAACAGGCGACGCAGCTGAGAAGACAGAAAGTGCTCCAGCAAACGCTAACGGAACAAAGGTTGGTGTTGCAATGCCTACAAAGGATCTCCAGAGATGGAATCAGGATGGCGCTAACATGGAGAAAGAGCTCCAGGCAGCTGGTTACGAAGTTGATCTTCAGTATGCATCAAACGATGTACAGACACAGGTTTCACAGATTGAGAACATGGTTAACTCAGGTTGTAACGTACTTGTAGTTGCAGCTATCGAGGGTTCTTCACTCGGTGAGGCAATGGATATGGCTAAGGAAGCTAATATTCCAGTAATCGCATATGATCGTCTTATCATGGACTCAGATGCAGTTTCTTACTACGCAACATTTGATAACTACATGGTAGGTACAAAGCAGGGCGAGTACATTGTTGATACTCTTGATCTTAAAAACACAGACAAGACATTCACAATGGAAATCACAGCCGGTGACCCAGGTGATAACAACGCTGGTTTCTTCTATCAGGGTGCTTGGGATGTACTTAAGGAATATGTAGATGCTGGTACAATCGAAGTTAAGTCTGGTCAGACAAAGTTCGAAGAAGTTGCTACAGCAGAGTGGAAGACAGAGAACGCTCAGTCACGTATGGAGAACATCCTTTCATCATACTATGCTGATGGAACAAACCTTGACATCTGCCTTTGCTCAAATGACTCAACAGCTCTTGGTGTTGAGAACGCACTTGCAACAAACTACAATGGTGAGTACCCAATCGTAACTGGTCAGGATTGCGATAAGGAAAACGTTAAGAACATGATCGCTGGTAAGCAGTCAATGTCTATCTTCAAGGATACACGTACACTTGCTTCACAGGTTGTAACAATGGTTGATCAGATGCTTTCTGGTAAGACTGTTGATGTAAACGATACAGAGACATATGACAATGGAACAGGTGTTATTCCTTCATTCCTTTGCGAGCCTGTATTCGCAGACGTTAACAACTACAAGGAACTTCTTCTTGATTCAGGTTACTATACAGAGGATGATCTTAAGTAATTGGTAGTCAAAATTTGAATTTCATTTGTGGGGTGGGAAATCTTTTCCCGCCCTACTTTTAAGAAAGAGGAAAGAAGATTTTGAAGAATATAAAAATTATTTTTTATTCAAATAGGGAGGGTTAAAATTGGCTAAGATATTACTTGAAATGAAAAATATCACCAAAGAATTCCCAGGTGTAAAAGCCCTTGATAACGTAAATCTTCAGGTAGAGGAAGGCGAGATTCACGCTCTTGTTGGTGAGAACGGTGCTGGTAAGTCTACATTGATGAACGTATTAAGTGGTGTATATCCATTTGGATCTTACACTGGTGACATTATTTACGATGGTGAGGTATGTCAGTTTTCTAAAATTAAGGATTCTGAAGGAAAAGGAATCGTAATCATTCACCAGGAGTTAGCATTAATTCCTGAACTCATGATTGGTGAGAATATGTTCCTTGGAAATGAGCAAGGAAAGAAGTACATGATTGACTGGGATAAGACATACCAGTTGGCAGATAAGTACTTAAAGATTGTCGGCTTAGAGGAAAGCAGCCGTACATTCGTTAAAGATATCGGTGTTGGTAAGCAGCAGCTTGTTGAGATTGCAAAGGCACTTGCTAAAGATGCTAAGCTTCTTATTCTTGATGAGCCTACTTCATCACTTAATGAATCAGATTCTAGAGCATTACTTGACTTACTTCTTAAGTTAAAGAAGGAAAATGGTCTTACATCTATTATCATTTCTCATAAGTTAAATGAAGTTTCTTATGTAGCTGATAAGATTACAGTTATCCGTGATGGTTCTACAATTGAAACAATCACAAATGAAAATAAGGATATCCCTGAGGATAGAATTATTAAGGGAATGGTAGGTCGTGAGCTTACAAACAGATTCCCTAAGAGAGAGAATGTGGCAATTGGTGACATTGCTCTCGAGGTTAAGGATTGGACAGTTCATCACCCACAGTACACAGAGAGAAAGGTCGTTGACGGCGTTTCAATCCATGTAAAGAAGGGTGAGGTTCTTGGTATCGCAGGACTTATGGGTGCTGGACGTACTGAGCTTGCTATGAGTATCTTTGGTAAGTCTTATGGTAAGGACATTACAGGTACATTAACAATTGATGGTAAAGAACAGAGCTTCAAGACTATTAAGGATGCAATCAATGCAGGTATTGCATATGTTACAGAAGACCGTAAGGGAAATGGACTTGTTCTTACAAACCCAATTAAGATTAATACATCACTTGCTAACCTTGATTCAATCAGTAACAAGATGATTATTGATAAGGATAAGGAATACCAGGTAGCTGTAGAATATAAAGAAAAGCTTAAGACAAAATGTCCTACAGTTGAACAGAATGTTGGTAACCTTTCAGGTGGTAACCAGCAGAAGGTTCTTCTTGCTAAGTGGATGTTTGCTGATCCAGATATTCTTATTCTTGATGAGCCTACAAGAGGTATCGACGTAGGTGCTAAGTATGAAATTTACTGTATTATCAATGATCTCGTAAGAGCAGGTAAGTCAGTTATTATGATTTCTTCAGAACTTCCAGAAGTTCTTGGTATGTCAGACAGAATTTATGTCATGAACGAAGGTAAGATCGTAGGTGAGCTTTCACAGGAAGAAGCTTCACAGGAAGTTATCATGAGTTGTATTCTTAAGTCAGGAAGGGGTGAATAATTATGGAAAAGTCAAAAGTTAATGTTATGGCAGCACTTCAGAAATATGCCATGATTATCGCCCTCGTTGCAGTGTTTATTTTCTTTAACATTACAACACAAGGAAAGATTCTTCTTCCACAGAATATTAATAACTTAATCAGCCAGAATGCATACGTATTCGTTCTTGCAACAGGTATGCTTCTCTGTATCTTAACAGGTGGTAACATCGACCTTTCAGTAGGTTCTGTTGTCTGCTTCGCAGGTGGTATTGGTGCAGTTATGATGGCAGCAGGAGTAAATTGTTGGGTAGCAGTTATCGTAATGCTTATCGTTGGTACACTTGTTGGTGTATTCCAGGGCTACTGGATCGCATTCGTAAAGGTTCCACCATTTATCGCAACACTTGCTGGTATGTACGCATTCAGAGGTTTATCAAACGTAGTAATGCA
>JAZLJM010000061.1:0-27518 GCA_045617805.1 Pseudobutyrivibrio sp. | reverse complement strand
AACGGTAGGGAAGAGCGGCAGCTACATATTTTTTTAATAAAATTTCTACGCTGCGTACAGTTATGCGTGTATGTCTTAATGATAAAAATAACGCTTCATCATCCTCATCAGGTTTATAATAACTTCTTGCATTTTCTATGTAATCGGTGAGAGTAGTAGTAATCTCATCACCCATATATACAGTATCCCGTTTATGACCTTTTCTTGTGATATGTATGGCTCCGTCATCAAAATCTATATCTGATAAGTTAAGTCCGACAAGCTCAGAAATACGCATTCCAGTTCCTAAAAGCATGGTGATTATCGCAAGATCACGTGCGCGATTCAATCTATGCCATGCAGATTTTCTATTGTTAATTTTTTCACTATCGGAACTTTTAAGAGCCTCACCGTCATCTATGCAGTCAAGAAGTTCTGCAACTTCATTTGGCTGCAAATAAACAATTTCATAATCCGATTTTGTTTTCAGGCTTACTAAAGCCGTCGGATCCTTATCAATTTTTTCTTTTGATAAGAAATACTTGTACATGGATTTTATAGCTGCCAGCTTACGAGCTTTTCCGTTAAGATCATTTCTGTAAATTTTGTCCTCATGTTCATATTTTGTCAGATAATCCTTTACAAAGGCATTTATATCATCGCTGTTAAGCGATTTCAGGATTCCAAATGGTAAATTCCTCATCGGAACATCTGAAAAATCGCTGCTTATATTTTTAGCCCAATCAAAGAAGACTGTCAGATCCACCGCATAGCTGTAAACAGTACTTGGGAGTAAATCTGATTTTGCGATGAAATATTTATCCAGAAATGTCGGAAGTTTCTTTTTGACTTCCTCAAGTTTGTCACGATAGATTTCGTCAGTTTCCATTGAATAATCCGATAGTTTAGCCACAAAAATACCTCCAGGGAAAAGAATTTCCTGAAGGTATTATATTATTATCTTATTCAAATGTCACTATTATTTCGTAAAACCACCATTTTACGAAATAATAATCGGGCACAATATTACAATATTCTTTCCTGCTGTCCGTGAAAGCGAAAAGTGTAAATTGGAATCCGGCTTCTTTTTTTCGAAGATCCTCCATACAGGATATTGCTTGACTGAATACCCAACGCAGATGTCAGCGGTTCAGTCATTTGCGTTGGGTAAAAAAATATTATGGATGAAAGAAAACCCGATCTGAAAATCGTTTATAAAACGATTTTCAAAATCCTGTTTGACTGATTTTTTAAAAATATTCACTTTTTCATTTAGATGCGAATCATCAGATGTGTTTGTTAAACTCCTCTTGTGTTGTATGGAGTTGATGACGCAGTATCTCTCTCCATAGCTTTGGCCCGATTTCTGAACTTCCTTTTGACACCTTGGTTCTATACAAGCTTCCATCTGGCATAACTTTTCTGTAAAAATAATGATCTGTTTCCTTGTAAAGCACCCATCCCGTCTTCTCACAGTAACGCTTTAGTTCTTTCCATTTAGGCATACAGCATACCTCTTACCGATTCTACGGATGGAGAAGACAGAATCCTCATAACATACGGAGCATGACCTTTTCGATTTGGTGTTTTACTGTATAGATCATAATCATCGTAATACTCTTGAGCATATTCAATCAGATCTTTGCATAATTCGTTTATTGCAGTTTCTTTGGTTGCTCCGACAGAAATGACATCTTCTATAACAGGATTTGTCGCTATAAAGCTACCATTATCGTCCTTTATAACCTTTACAGGAATCACCATGCTTGAAAGAAGGCCGTTAAACTCACCCTCTTCTATCATTATCATCCTATTATGTGTACGCTGGACAAATTGAGGCTTGCAATGAATAACTTTATCAATCGTGGATGAAAAGTCTTTTCTAACTTCTGTAGAGTTAATGTAAAGTGTAGCGGGCATAGACACCACCTCCTTTATGCACATTATATACAAAACGTACATTTTGTCAACTTGTTCATGTCAAAACTGGAATTTAGTCGTCAGGATGGAATTTACTTTTACAAGTGGAATTTAACTTTTCACTCAACCAAGTCAGCTACAGCTTTTTGCTGCCTTACATCAAACTGATATTATTGCACTAGTATATCTAAAATCTCCATATAGACATCTTCACACTTAACACGCCAATTGTTGCAAATTGTTTCAGCCTGCTCCCTGCTTGATACATGCATAGACAAATCCAAGGTCGGGGTGTCATCATTTAATAGCTTACATTGAACGACATATCCGCCTCTGTCTGCTTTAAAATAATTTGCTCTATAGGAATTTTCTTCCTTCATAATCATGGCGTTGGCGCTCATGTATTTTTTGATATCATGCACAATTGCAGGTGTGAGCTTATCTTTGAAAAGCTCTAAGGTCTTCTTTCCTTCGTCAGTAATAGAATATGTCGTGCTATTGTGGTCAGTAACAGAAGATATATATCCTAACTGCTCGACATCACTAATTGACTGCTGCGCAGTAAAATAATCGGTCAATTCGCCCTCCAAAAAGAAGTCACTAATCTGACCATTACTCAACGGAAAGCCACTTTTGCTCAATAATTCTAGTATGGCAATCTTGTAAATCATGGTTGGTTCTGCCATGTGGTTTCCTCCTTCAAAAAACAATTATGCCGACAAAAACACGCGGTATTCGTCGACATAATCAAAAATTTTATTTAAGTCTGTGACTAAACCAGCTTCTTGATAGCTGAAGAAACAACCTGTGCAACGCGTGGATCAAAAGCCTCAGGAAGAATAAATTCATCTGAAAGCTGATCATCTGATACAAGCGATGCAATAGCTTCGGCTGCTGCAAGCTTCATCTCTTCTGTAATTTGTTTTGCATGTGCCTCAAGCGCACCCTTGAAGATACCAGGGAAGGCAACTACATTGTTTACCTGATTTGGGAAATCAGAACGTCCTGTACCTACTACCTTTGCGCCTGCCTCTTTTGCGAGGTCTGGCATAATCTCAGGTGTAGGATTTGCCATTGCAAAAAGAATAGAATCCTTTGCCATTGAGCGAACCATGTCCTGAGAAACGATACCAGGAGCAGATACACCAACGAAAATATCAGCACCCTTTAGTGCATCAGCAAGTGTACCTGTTGCATGAGAAAGATTTGTAACCTTTACCATCTCCTGCTGCATCCAATTGAGGTTTGGATACTCTGGACCGATGATTCCTTCTCTATCACACATTGTGACATTCTTAAAACCATATGTAAGAAGAAGCTTTGTAATAGCAACACCAGCAGAACCAGCTCCGTTAACTACAACCTTGCAATCCTCCTTTTTCTTATTTACAACCTTAAGTGCATTCATAATACCGGCAAGAACTACGATAGCAGTACCGTGCTGGTCATCATGGAATACAGGAATATCAAGCTCTTTTTTAAGTCTCTCTTCGATTTCAAAGCATCTAGGAGCTGAGATATCCTCGAGATTGATACCGCCAAAAGTAGGTGCAATAGCTTTTACCGCAGCTACAATTTCATCAGGGTCCTGTGTGCTTAAAACGATTGGGAAAGCATTTACTCCACCAAACTCTTTAAAAAGAACACATTTACCTTCCATAACTGGCATGGCAGCAAGTGGACCGATATTTCCAAGACCAAGAACTGCAGAACCATCAGATACAACTGCTACTGTATTTGCCTTTAATGTATAGTTATAAGCTTCCTTTGCATCCTCAGCAATAATTCTACAAGGTGCTGCAACACCTGGTGTATATGCAATAGATAAATCCTCTCTGTTGTTTACTGGAGCCTTTGCAACTGTTTCAATTTTTCCGTTCCACTGTTTGTGGAGAAATACTGCTGTTTCATCTACTGATGACATAATATCTTCCTTCTTTCTATACTTGAAAATTTTTAACTATTTTAAATAACCTAATTAAACAATTCTATTTCTTCTAATAACAAGCTCTGTATATTCATTGTTATTCTTTGTATGAGCAAACATATTGAGGATAGAATCTACCGCCTCATCCTTCTTCATGCCGTTTATAGCCTTACGCATGATTTCCATAGCATCAAGCTCCTTGGCAGAAAGCAAAAGCTTTTCATTACGAGTACCTGAGCCTGTAATATCAACTGCTGGGAATACTCTCTTTTCTGAAAGCTTTCTATCTAAGATAAGCTCCATATTACCAGTACCCTTGAATTCCTCGAATACTACATCATCCATCTTTGAGCCTGTATCAACAAGTGCAGTTGCAAGAATTGTGAGTGAACCGCCCTCGCGCATATTTCTGGCAGCACCGAAGAATTTCTTTGGCATATGTAATGCTGCCGGATCAAGACCACCTGATAAAGTACGTCCACTTGGCTGCACTGTGAGGTTGTAGGCTCTTGCAAGTCTCGTAATGGAATCAAGCAAAATCATAACATCCTGACCGTGCTCAACAAGACGTCTTGCACGCTCTATAACCATCTCAGAAACACGCTTATGGTGCTCTGGTGACTCATCAAAGGTAGAATAGATAACTTCGACATTTTTGCTGTTACGCATAGTGTCCTTCATATCTGTAACTTCCTCTGGACGCTCATCGATAAGTAAAATAATAAGATGCATATCCGGATGAGAATAGTTAACAGAAGTAGCTATCTCCTTTAACAAGGTAGTCTTACCAGCCTTTGGCTGAGAAACAATCATACCACGCTGTCCCTTACCAATTGGAGAAACGAGGTCAACAATTCGCATTGCAACCGAGCTGCCTGGACGCTCTAATCTAATACGCTCATTTGGGAAAACTGGTGTTAATTCACCAAAATCCTTACGTCTGGTAGCTTCAATTGGATCATAACCATTGATAGAATCGATAAGCATAAGCGCTGCAAACTTGTCAGTCTCCTTGTTGAAACGCTTCTGACCAACAACGATATCACCTGTCTTTAGGTTAAATTTCTTAATCTGTGATTGCGAAACATAAACATCCTCAACACCTGGAAGGTAATTGTCGCAACGGATAAATCCAAAGCCATCACCCATCACCTCCAAAATACCTGTAGCTGGAAGTAAGCCATCCATCGGAATATTTTCAGGAATTGGTGCACCATGTGCTTCGTGCTTACTCTCATCCTTTTTATTCTCTGTCTTTGACTCATCATGCTTATACTCACGCTTAGGCTCATCCTTTTTAGGACTTTCGCTCTTTGCTTCAGTACGCGGCGTACGCTTCACACTTGTTTCTTTTTCTGACTTAGCTGCATCAATTTCATCCTGTTTTAGCATTGCCTCAACCAAATCTGCTTTTTTCATACCCGTAACGCCTTTGATTCCACGAGCCTTTGCTAAATCACGTAAAACAGAAACTGCTAAGCTTTCATATTTTTCTCTCATCTACTACTCCTTATAAAAATTAATGTCTTGGAATATTTGTGTCGAATCGACTATCTGAATTTCAATGATGAAAAAATTATATAACCTTTTTATTGGATTGTCTACAAAAAGGTTATACAAATTTTCTTCATATGATATCGCATAATATGCGAAAATTACTAAATTGAGTTGCCTAAACCTATGCTAAAATTGCTTGTTTTGAATACCTGCATAATAGGCAAAAGGTACTAATTTTGAAGTGCCTGCATAATAGGCGGAATGAGCTGTTTCTTGCGGGATACTACCTTAGGAAGAACAGCACAGTCAGCTTCTGTCTCAATAGAAAACGCTTGCGAAATGATTCTGCCAGCATCGTTTCCTACAAAAAGAAGCTCTGTTGTTTCATTCAAAATATCTGTAAGCATGGTATAGATTGCATTCATATCAGATGCTCTAAGCAAGCTTTCCATGTACTCTAAGATATCATTTCTAATGCTTGTAAGCTGCGATTTGGAAATCGAGCTAACCTGCGCAACACCAAATTTGAATTCATTTGTCTCAAAGATTTTGAAATCCTGATTAAATATCTGCTCTGGTGTGCGGCTCTTGAAATCAGAACCAGCTTCAAACATTGCTGTTGCCAACTCTTCAACATCAACCTTGGCAATTGTAGCAAGCTTTTTGCATACCACCTCATCAAGCGGTGTGCAGGTTGGTGACCTAAACATAAGAGTATCTGATAAAATAGCTGAACAAAGTAAACCAGCAATATCCTTCGGAATCTTAACCTGCTTTTCCTCGTACATCTGATATACGATTGTCGCAGTCGAGCCAAGCGGCTGATTTCTAAAATAAATTGGTGAAACAGTTTCTAAAGAACCTAATCTGTGATGATCAATAATCTCAAGGACATTTGCCTGGTCGATATTGTCAACCGCCTGTGACCTCTCATTGTGATCCACAAGAATTACTTTCTTTTTCTGCATTTTTAAAAGTAAACGACGTGACATCATACCCACATAATGACAATTTTCGTCAAGAATTGGGAAATCTCGATGACGTACATTTTTCATAACTTCACGAACTTCATCTACATAATCATCAAGCTCAAAGGAAACTATATCATCCTTTTTCATAAACTCTCTGATTGGCATCGATTGATGAATAAGTCGTGCAACTGTAAAAGTATCATACTCTGTAGTGATAACAACACACTGATGCTCCTGTGCAAGCTTTTCAACCTCAGGTGCAACCTCTGTAGAACCACATACAACAAGACAGCTACATCCTAAATTGATGCAAATTATCTGTCTTTCAGTAATATTTCCAACGATAACAAGGTCATCAACCTTGATATCATCCTGAAGGCTCTCGCGATTGTTTGAAGCAATAACTACACTTCCCTTTACAAAATAGGCATGTGCGTTACCATAAATAAGTCTACCCTTTAAGGTATCTATAATATTTGAATACTGGGTTCTGGCACGACTTAAAATGTTATTGTCATAGACATCCATGTATGAATATGCAATATCACCATTTACAATCACGCCTTCTAGTACGCCCTTGTCATTTACAACCGGAAGAGTTACAACGTCTCTTTGAAGCATAATATCCCATGCTTTACGAAGAGAGATATGTCCATTAACTCCCTCAAGGGTACGATACTCAGTATCCATAAGCTGAGCGCCAACATCATCTATTGTTTCTGGCTCATCGATACCAAATCGCTCTAGCACATAGCGAGTTTCAGAATTGATATCTCCGGCTTTTTTTGCAATATAAACTTCATCCTCAGATAAAGCATTCTTCAGATATGCATAAGCTATTGCTGCACTTATACTGTCAGTGTCTGGGTTTTTGTGACCAACGATGTATACGTTACTTGACATCTTTACTCCTCAAAATCTAATGCACTGCCACAAAAAATCACTAGAAAAGACCTAATGATACAAGCAAAATAACCGCTGACATAACGATACTAATACTTGAAATTACTGTAAGAACTGTGCATCTTGTCTTTAACGCCTGGAAATGGTCATTAGCATTCTTTGTCATTTCCACGCTATTATCATGTTCCTGCAACAAATCCTGAATCAATCTATAAAGGTGCACGCTCTCAGAATGAGTCTTCTCTGAAAGTTCATTTTGAATAGTATCAAGGCCATCAGAAACAGACTTTAATGTATCCTGTAAATTACGATGCTGCTGATCGTAATTATCCTGATTATTGTTTACCTGATCCTTAATATCAACCTCAAGCTGCTGCATATTATTCTTTACAACAGCCATCATTCTATCTACCTGAGTCTCAACATCTGCAACAAGACTATCTGCTTCAGCCTGCTTTCTATTAAGCTCTTCCTGAAGCTCACGGTTGATTTTTTCCTTTTCAAGAACAACTGCCTCTAACTCCTGAGCCTGTTTCTCCTTAGCCTGAATAAGCTGCTGAAGCTGCGTTGCTTTCTGACGAAAAGCATCGATTTCAGCTATAAGTAAATCCTCACCTGTTGGCTCATTTGTTGTAGGTGCCACATTTTTCTCAGTTGTTGGCTCATTTGTTGTAGGTGCCACCTTTTTCTCTTCAGTTTCTGTTGTATTATTTGAAAAACCCTCTTTTTTATTTTTTTCCATTATTCTTCCCTTCTCTTAGTACTTTACATTCTATAAAAACAGGTCTTTGTACACGACTACAAAACCTGTCCTTATAGTATTTTGCCATTTTTTCTTTTAGAATGAAAGCTTCTTCTCGAAATATGCATCAAGATCAGCGATTGCAATACGTTCCTGCTCCATTGTATCACGATCACGTACTGTTACGCAGCCATCTTCCTCTGAATCAAAATCGTATGTAACACAATAAGGTGTACCGATTTCATCCTGGCGACGATATCTCTTTCCGATTGTTCCTCTATCGTCAAATTCACAATTGTATTTCTTTGAAAGCTGCTCGAAAACCTTCTCAGCGCCTTCATTAAGCTTCTTAGAAAGTGGTAAAATACCAACCTTTACTGGTGCAAGTGCTGGGTGGAAATGAAGAACTGTACGAACATCGCTCTTTCCATCCTTACCAACCTCTTCCTCATCATATGCTGCGCAAAGGAAAGCAAGTACTACTCTGTCTGCACCAAGAGATGGCTCAACTACGTATGGTATATACTTTTCATTTGTCTCATCATCAAAGTAGAGCATATCCTGACCTGATACATTCTGATGCTGAGTAAGATCATAATCTGTACGGGATGCAATACCCCAAAGCTCACCCCATCCAAATGGGAATAAGAACTCGATATCAGTTGTACCTGTTGAATAGAAGCAAAGCTCCTCAGGATCATGGTCACGAAGTCTCATCTCATCCTCTTTGATACCAAGAGCGAGTAACCAATCACGGCAGAAAGCTCTCCAATACTGGAACCACTCATCCTGTGTACCTGGCTTGCAGAAGAACTCAAGCTCCATCTGCTCGAACTCACGTGTACGGAAAGTAAAGTTACCAGGTGTAATCTCGTTACGGAAAGACTTACCAATCTGACCGATACCAAATGGAACCTTCTTACGAGATGTACGCTGTACATTCTTGAAGTTTACAAAAATACCCTGTGCTGTTTCTGGACGAAGGTAAACTGTATTTTTAGCATCCTCTGTAACACCCTGGAATGTCTTAAACATGAGGTTAAACTGTCTAATATCTGTAAAGTTGTGCTTTCCACATGAAGGACAAGGAATATTGTTATCCTCGATAAATGCCTTCATCTCTTCCTGGCTCCAGCCATCAACTGAGCTCTTGAGCTCGATGCCCTTTTCAGCAGCATAGTCTTCAATAATCTTGTCAGCTCTAAATCTCTCATGGCACTCCTTACAATCCATAAGTGGATCTGCAAAAGAACCAAGGTGACCTGAAGCAACCCATGTCTGAGGATTCATAAGAATAGCGCAGTCAACACCTACATTGTATTTGTTCTCCTGAACAAACTTCTGCCACCATGCTTTTTTTACGTTGTTCTTAAGCTCAACACCTAAGTTTCCGTAATCCCATGTGTTTGCAAGACCACCATATATCTCAGAACCTGGATATACGAAACCTCTTGACTTTGCAAGAGCAATAATTTTTTCCATTGATTTTTCCATTTTTGAACCCTTTCTTATTTGCTATTTTTCATTGAAAAGATAATATATACAGTATTTGTTGCGTCCGCATTGCCGTTTGGAGGAGATATACTAACCTCATCCGTATCAACAACATCGGTGTTCGCATCTGTGATATATAAAATATCACCTGGCACCTTAACATTGACATTTTCATTTACGATAACTACGTAGCAGCCAGCATATTCATTCAAAATGTCTGTTGCAAGCACCTGCCCTTTGGTTCCATCGATAACCTCTGCAAAGGAATCTGCAAATTTATAGCCTTTATCAAAAGCCTGCTCGATTGTACCATAATAGGTCTTATATGAAGAAAAACTACTATATGCTTCTGCGGATGAATACGCAGATTTTACATAGCAATTGTCTTTATCAAAATCAATTTTCTTAAGTTCGACCTGAGAATCCTTATTAGATTCATTAAAATCTTTTATTAATTCCTTGGTGTACTTCTTGAAATCCTTTTTAGAATACGTATCCTGTGGAAAATCCTCGATTTCTTCAAAAATCACTTTACCATCATCCAAAAAAGTAATGGTCGAAGTTTCAGCAGTTGCTGTGACCCTCTTAATCGTCCCCACGAGCTTTACAATTCCAAAAACAATAAGACTCAAAATTAACAGACATGCTACAGCGAAAATTATTCTGTTACGAATAACCTGTCTGTGACGTTTTCTCCGTCTCGCCTCTCTTGCCTGAGGAGAAACAGGTCTTCTTCTCGTTGTCATAGAAAGTCCTCACTCTTAAATTTATGCGATTTATAGTTTAATCTATAACTCGACAAAATTCTAGTCAATTCTTTTTCAGTTTCCTCATTTAGTACAAAAGTATACAACTTTTCAATCGGCGAGGAAACTATGTATTGCATTGCATACAAAGTTGCAGAGGTAATTGTCGTCCCAGATTCGCTCTTTTCGCACTTTTCGCAAAGCATACCATGATGCTTTACTAAAAAAGTAAAAAGCTTTTCTTTTGTTCCACATTTTATGCAGGAAAAGACATCTGGATATTCGCCATCGATTACCCATGAGCGTAATTCATAGATATTTCTTAATAGCGATAATGAAAATCTGCCTGACTCCAGAGCTTTTAAGGTTTGATACAAAAGCGCGAGTCGTTGCTTCTCATCAAGACCTTCCATTGCATAATAATCTGCAACCTCTAAAAAATACGAACCCATACAAACCTTGTCATAATCCATCACTAAATCTCTAAAATAATTTGAAATATCAGCTTTGGAAATATGATAAGAATTACGTCCCTCAAAGGCTTCAAAGGTGCCAAAGCAAAATGGCGAGCATGCCGCAACAAGCGGATTATTAGGGCGGCGTGCACCTTTTGCAAAAGCAGTAATCTTCCCCTGATCCTTAGTGAGAATCACAAGTCTTTTATCAAATTCGCCTACATCTGTACTCGAAAGTACAATTCCCATCAGGGTAACAAGTCCCATTAATTACAAATCCTCTTTTTTATAGCCAAAATTCTTAAGTTCGTATTCATTATCTCGCCAATCCTTACGAACCTTTACAAAAAGCTTAAGATTTATCTGTGCTTCAAGTAATTTTTCAATCTCGTATCTGGCATTTGAGCCAATTTTTTTAATCATGGCTCCACCCTTACCGATGATAATGCCCTTGTGGGAATTTTTCTCACAAATAATAGTTGCCTCAATGTCCCAAAATGGCTTTTTGCCTGGACGTTCCTTCATCGAATCAATTTCGATTGCAATACCATGAGGCACCTCTTCATTTAATGCATGAAGCGATTTTTCTCTAATGATTTCAGCAGTTATCTCTCGAAGTGTCTGATTAGTAACTGTCTCCTCATCATAATACTGAGGACCGGCAGGAAGATATTTAAAAATAGTATCTAACAAATCATCACAGCCCTGACCACGAAGTGCAGAAACTGGAACCACCTCTTTAAACTCACACAAATCCTTAAATGCAGAAATCGTCTGAGCAACTCTTTGTCCATCAGCAGCATCAATTTTGTTTATTACAAGAATCACTGGTGCTTCTACTGTATTTAAAAGCTCTGCAATCTTTTTATCGCCTGCGCCTACTTTTTCATCAGGCTCAACTAACCACAGGATAACATCAACTTCATTTACTGTACTTTTAGCGGCTGTCATCATGTACTCACCAAGCTTATTTTTCGCCTGATGCATACCTGGTGTATCCAAGAAAACAATCTGACCTACATCCTGCTTTGTGAACACTGTCTGAATCTTATTTCTGGTAGTCTGTGGCTTGTTTGAAGTAATCGCAATCTTCTGACCAATAATATGGTTCATCAGAGTACTCTTTCCTACATTTGGTCTGCCTACAATTGTTACAAATCCTGATTTAAACTCTTCGCTCATATAATTCCTTTCAAATAATTATATAAAAATACTTACACCGCAATTAATTCAATGACTCAATAGTTGTAAATACATCTGAATTCTGCGATATTTTGTCCTCATTGCCTACTACAACGATATTGTCCTGCGCAATAACGCTTTCAACGATAGGTGCAAGTGCACGAATATCTGCTACCGTGGCATTTATCACACTCTGTCGCTCGGCTTGAATCTGTTCAAAACCAACCTCTGCAAAATAGAAGTTAACTCCGCGGCGACCTCTTTGAAGAGGAGTAAGCGGTACATCCATGCTTCCAATTGTTCCGATGATATACTTTGTCATGTCTCTTTCATCGACATCAAAGCTCTTTAGATAGCTTGGTGTGTTCCTGAACACCTCAATTGTCTCTAGTAGTTTTGGGTCGCGGTATGAAACAAATGCCATCTCACCCTCACGATTGCAAAGATAATTGCAGCCATAGGCTCCACCCAAGACTCTGACATTATTCCAAAAATAATCATAACCTAAAATAGTATTTAGTATCTTGAGATTTGGATTGTATTTTTGCCCTGCCTTTAAGAAGCTGCCACCCATCGCAACATACTGAATCTGGGAAGCGTCCTTGTATGCAGCCTTAACCTGTGTGTCCGAAAATGCAAATGGTCCGCTAAAGCTGGCTGCTTCAAAAAGCTGAGGCGTCAACTTCTTCGTAATTCGTTTTGCCTGTTCAAGGCTCTCTTTATCTCCTGTCGATGAAACGATAAGTCGAGATGCTGTAAAAAGCTTTGAAACCATTTTGTTAATTCGTGATATAATTTCTTGGTTTCTATCATCAAAATCACTTTCAAGCTTTTCCAAAAATCTATAAAAGCTAAGACCGCTAATCAAATCTGTCAGATAGGCTTTTTTCGAAAATGCAGAACGTACCTTTATTGAAGCAAGCAGGTTTCCTCTCTGATGCATGCTGGTCTCAATATGTGATTTTTCTGCCACAATAAGCTCTTTTAACCTCTTAACATCAGAAAAATCTGAGTGAAGAAGCATCTGCTCAAGTATTTCAACAAGCTTTTGCTCCTCTGGCTTTAAAAACTTGCATCTAACCTCAAAGGTAAGCTTATATTCATCAAAATCCTTTACAGGATGAACAATAAGATTTGTTGTAACTCCACCTGTATGGAGATTTACCTCATCAGAAAAATCATTGAAGGAGTACTTCTGAGTATTTACTAAACCTATAAATCGTTCAACTAAAGCAAGATAATATAACTCCTCTTCGTTGGCTTCTGAAACATCAAAAAGCATTGTCAGATAGTGGATTCCGCCAGTTGGTACTTCATGGAACAAATACGTGGTTTCACTTTCTTCAACGACCTCTAAATCAATTTTTCTTGCATTAGGATTCAAAT
This sequence comes from Pseudobutyrivibrio sp., assembly GCA_045617805.1. Lineage (GTDB taxonomy): Bacteria > Bacillota > Clostridia > Lachnospirales > Lachnospiraceae > Pseudobutyrivibrio. The sequence continues at coordinate 14,316 of JAZLJM010000061.1, read as the reverse complement.
CACCTCTAGCCAAAAGTGGAATTTTCTCCAAATCCTCTTTGCTGCTAGGTGTGCTTTGATATTCCTTTAATACCCTTGTGTGCTCGACAATTGATGAAATCTCGTCTTTTGATAGGCTCTCTTTATAAGTCTTTAGCTTCTCTGCAAGTAGCTCATCAAATTCAGTTGCAAGCCCCTTCTTCGGAGTCATCATGATAAATGATTTATGAGAATTGTTGAGCAAAGTGTTTTCTATCAGTTTTTCAAAATAGCCTTTATTAACTTGTGATTTAATTTTATCTAATTCTTCAAAGCCATGTAACTGAACAAATGGCTTCTGGCTGTCGTACAACCAGCTATCCATCATCTGAAGTCCGATTACAAGACCTTTTGGAAAGCTTCCAAAATCACATTCAAGAATCCTGAACTGCTCTGCATTAATTGCTGCAAGAAGTGTCTTTTCAATAACACCTTCTTTTACTATCTTTTTGAGAGTCTCAGTAATTATTTTTTCAAAGGCTTCTTTATCAGATTTATTTGCACCTTTTGCAATTATTGAGTAATACATCTGGCGCAAAGAAAAATCAAAAATACTTTCGACATCTTCACATATTCCAGCATCAATCAACGCCTGATATACGGGTGCTCCTGGCGATGCCACCAGCGCATAATCAAGTATCGAATACGCCTGATACAAGGTAGTATCAAGTACATCCCCTATACAAACACTATATGCTAAATAAGTGCTGTCTTCCTCATCCTGTTCAGAAGAAATTGGATACTCAATCTCAATATCTCTTTTTTCAGCAAATGGCTTTTGTAAAGCTATCGAAGAATCAACCTCTTGATAATCGTACTTTGAAAGGTACTCTTTATCTAAATACTCAAGCACCTTTTCAATATCAACATCACCATAGACATATATATACGAATTACTTGGATGATAATACTTTTTGTGAAAATCAAGGTAAGCCTCATAAGTCAGTGATGGAATATCCTTAGGGTCACCACCAGACTCAATTGCATATGTTGTATCAGGAAATAGTGAATTCAAAATTTGTCTTCCCAACACCTCGTCAGGTGAAGAAAACGCGCCCTTCATCTCGTTGTAAACAACACCATTGATGGTAAGAGCAGCTTCCTCTGACTCTAATTCGTAGTGCCATCCCTCCTGCTCAAAAATCTCACGATACTTATAGATATTTGGATGAAAAACTGCATCGAGATACACATCCATAAGATTGAAATAATCCTTTTCATTTGTGCTGGCAATAGGATATACCGTCTTATCCGGATATGTCATGGCATTGAGAAAAGTATTGAGCGAACCCTTTGCAAGCTCAATGAACGGATCCTTAACAGGATATTTTGTAGAACCACACAAAACTGTATGCTCAATAATATGCGCCACACCAGTAGAATCCTTAGGTGGCGTTCTAAAAGCAATGTAAAAGACCTTGTTGTCATCATCATTGGCAAGGTGACAAATTCTAGCCTTTGTCTTGATGTGCTCATACATCGTGCCGCGCGAATCAAAAGTATCTAATTTTTCCTGTAAAATAATTTTGTAATTATTATTCAAATTCCATACCCCTATCAGTTATATTCTGAAACTATAATAATCTATGGTTTTGTATAATGTAATAATAGCTATTAATAATATGTGTGAAACCAATTGTATTTTAATATATGAATTTTAACGCTCATTTTTATCGTTGAGAAATCACATGAATTTCAACGCTCATTTTTATTGTTGAGAAATCACATGAATTTCAACGCCCATTTTTATTGTTGAGAAATCACATGGACATCTACCTGATTATAGCAAATCTCAATATTATTTTTCTCAAATCGTGATTTAATTTCTTCAAGAGTATCCCATTTTACAGTCCAATAATCATCTACGTTAACCCAGAATCTAATTCCTAATGAAACTGCACTATCTTCTAAGCTACTTACAAATACATTTATCGCATCATCCTTTAATAAACGTCCTTCATCTTTAGCGATTTGAGTCAGGATTTCCTTTGCTTTTTTGATATCAGCATCGTAACTGATTCCAACAGTTTCATTTATCATTCGCTTCCCCTTTGAACTATAATTTGTCAAAGAAGTATTTGCTAATGAACCATTTGGTACAACAATCTGCTTTCCATCAATAGATGTAAGTGTCGTATACAAAATCGAAACTGCACTTACCACACCCTCGTTTTGATGCGCATCCTCTTTGATATAATCTCCAACTCTAAACGGATGCATTAATAAAATAAGACAGCCACCAACAAAATTCGAAAGTGCGCCCTGCAAAGAAAGACCTGCTGTAATTCCCATAGCAGCAACCGCTGCCGCAATTGTTGATGTGGTAATTCCAAATAATCCTAAAATCATTGTTGCAAGTAAAATATAGCAAAGCCATTTTACTAACGACTCTAGAAAAGTTGCCAGGCTCTGATCTACATTGTGACGCTCCATAGATTTTTGCATGAGCTTTACAATAACCTTAACCAGCTTCTTACCAATCAAAAAAACAATAATTGCAAGCACCAGGCAACCTACAACTGCAGCAACCTTTGGAACTAAATCCTCCATCCAGCGTCCCAAAAATCCGTCTTCAAAAAGCTTTATCGCATCTGATGCTGTAACTAAATCATTTGTATCCATATTCCCCTAAAACTCCTCATATAACAATATTACACAGTAACTTAACATCACATAGTATAAAGAGAAAAATTCCCTTCATCGAAAAATTCTATGAAGGGAAATAATTTCACTAATCACACAAAATGAACCACAAAAAGTTCACTTTAAATGCTATATCTGATGAATAAAAAGTCCCGATCTAAGTTTTGGCTCAAACCAAGTACTCTTTGGTGGCATTAAAAGCCCTGCATCTGCAACATCAAAAAGCTCTGAAATGCTTGTTGGATACATAGCAAATGCAACCTTGCAATCTGTCTTGCATCGTTTTTCGAGTTCCTCTAATCCTCTGATTCCGCCTACGAAATCAATTCGATTATTAGTTTTTGGATCCTCGATTCCAAACAATGGCTCTAAAACAAGATTCTGAAGCAATGAAACATCAAGTCCTTCAACAGGATCATCACTTAATAATTCAGATTTCACCTGACATAAATACCAGGTCTCCTCCAAAAGCATACTCCACTGTCCCTTTGAATTTGGACGAATTGGATTTTTAGATGTTTCGATTATATCTACAATATTTTCAAGCTCTGTTAGAAGCTCCTCAGCTGCCATATTATTCAAATCTTTGACAACGCGGTTGTAATCATAAATCTTTAACTCATCATCTGGGAACAATACTGAAAGAAAATAATTGAAATCCTCTTTGCCTGTGAATCCCGGATTTTCTTCACGGCGCTTAAAGCCTACTTTTACAGCACTTGCAGCTCTGTGATGACCATCTGCAATATAAATATTGTCCATCTGACCAAATGTAGTAGCTAAAAGCGCAATGCTTGTCATATCATCAATCGCCCAGCATCTATGAGTAATTCCATCAGCTGCTGTAAAGTCATAAAGAGGTGTTCTTGTCTTTGTCTTTTCAACAACCCCCTTGATTGATGGTTCAGAACGGTATGCCAAGAAAATTGGGCCTGTTTGAGCATTACATGTATCTACATGATTAATTCTGTCTGCCTCTTTTTCTGCACGTGTATTTTCATGCTTTTTGATTACGCCATTGGCATAATCATCAATTGAAGCACAGGCTACAATACCAGTCTGACTACGACCATCCATCACTAATTCATATACATAGTACATAGGCTGCTCATCCTGAATAAAACGCCCTTGCTTTACCCAGTCCCAAAGCATATCATGTGCTTTTGCATAAACCCCAGAAGAATACATATCTACATCTTCTGCAAATTGTGTTTCAGGTCTATCAATTGCCAAAAATGAATCTGGCTCTTTTTTTACCTGTTCATAAGCTTCTTTTCTGCTATAAACGTCGTAAGGGAGCGCAGCAATTATTTCTGCCTGCTCCCTTGCTGGACGAATAGCTTTAAATGGTGCTATTTGTGCCATATTATTTTACTACCCTCACTTTGATTACACCGTCAACAGCCTTGATAGCATCAAGCACTGACTCAGATGGCTTAACTGCTAAATCAAGAAGTGTGTATGCATAATCACCACGACTCTTATTTGTCATATCATCTACATTTACGCTCTCGTTACCAAGAATTGTTGTAAATGAAGCGATAATACCTGCTTTATTTCTATGAAGAATTGCAACACGAGATTCAGAAGTACAAACACCCATATCACAAGCTGGGAAATTTACTGAATTTCTGATATTACCATTTTCCATGTAATCCATGATTTCCTGAACAGCCATAACTGCACAGTTATCCTCAGCCTCCTCTGTAGAAGCACCAAGGTGTGGTGTACAGATAACACCCTCTTTACCTGCTGTTGTAGGGTTTGCAAAATCAGTTACATACTTGCGAACCTTACCAGACTCAATACCGTTAAGTACTGCTGGCTCATCAACAAGAAGGTCACGAGCAAAGTTAAGGATAACAACACCCTTCTTCATCATCTGAACTGCCTCTTTATTAATCACGCCCTTTGTCGCATCAAGAAGAGGAACATGTACTGTGATGAAATCACACTCACGATAAATATCCTCAACATTTGTTACATGCTTAACATTTCTAGAAAGATTCCATGCAGCATTTACTGAGATGTATGGATCATAACCAAGTACTTCCATACCCATGTGTGTAGCGTCATTAGCAACCTTAACACCGATTGCACCAAGACCGATTACACCGAGCTTCTTACCAGCAATTTCAGTACCAGCGAAAGCCTTCTTAGCCTTTTCAGCATTCTTACCAATGTTCTCATCATCTACATTTGCTTTTACCCAATCAATACCGCCCACGATATCACGGCTTGCAAGAAGCATACCTGCAAAAACAAGCTCCTTAACACCATTTGCATTAGCACCTGGTGTATTAAATACAACAATACCCTCTTCTGCACACTTATCAAGTGGAATATTGTTAACACCTGCACCAGCTCTTGCAACACAAGAAAGCTTGCTGCCAAGGTCAAGGTCATGCATAGCTGCTGAACGAACTAATACTGCATCAGCATCTGCGATATTCTCTACCTGCTTGTAATCAGTAGAAAATAAATCTGTACCCTTATTTGAAATTGGGTTTAAGCAATTATAATTAAACATCTATTGAATCCTCCTAAATCTATCCAGTGTGAAAACTAAATCAGCTTTCACACTATTTAATTAAAAATTATGCGTTTTCCTTTTCGAACTTCTTCATGAATTCTACTAATTTCTCAACGCCCTCGATTGGCATTGCATTATAGATAGAAGCTCTCATACCACCAACTGTTCTGTGACCCTTGAGGTTTACAAAACCAGCCTCTGTAGCTTCCTTAACGAACTTAGCATCAAGCTCTTCATTACCAGTTACGAAAGGAACATTCATAAGTGAACGATCAGCCTTCTCAACTGTTCCCTTGAACATCTTTGACTCATCAAGGAAATCGTAAAGAAGCTTAGCCTTCTTCTCGTTGAGTTCCTTCATTGCTGAAAGACCACCGTTCTTCTTGAGCCACTTGAATACCTTACCGCAGATGTAGATTGTGTAGCATGGAGGTGTGTTGTAAAGTGAATCATTGTCTGCCTGTGTCTTCCACTTAAGCATTGTAGGAGTTCCTGGAAGGCAATCATCTGTGATTAAATCCTCTCTGATAATTGCGATAACACAACCAGCAGGTCCAACGTTCTTCTGAACACCACCGTAAACAACAGCGTACTTAGATACATCGATAGGCTCTGATAAGAAGCAAGATGAAACATCAGCTACGAGATCCTTACCCTTTGTATTTGGAAGAGTCTTGAACTTTGTACCATAGATTGTATTGTTCTCACAGATATATACATAATCCATATCATCAGTAATAGGAAGATCTGAGCAATCTGGAATATAGCTGAAAGTCTTGTCTGCAGAAGAAGCAAGCTCAACAGCCTCACCATAAATCTTTGCCTCAGCACAAGCCTTCTTTGCCCACTGACCAGTGATAACGTAACCAGCCTTCTTATTCTTCATCATGTTCATAGGAACCTCTGCGAAGAACTGTGAAGCACCACCCTGAAGGAAAAGTACCTTGTAGTTATCAGGAATATTCATAAGCTCTCTTAAATCAGCCTCAGCCTCTTTGATGATTGTATCGTATACCTTAGATCTGTGGCTCATTTCCATTACTGACTGGCCTGATCCCTTGTAATCCATCATCTCCTCAGCCGCTTCCTTCAATACCTCCTCAGGTAAAACTGCAGGACCTGCACTAAAATTGTAAACTCTACTCATTTTTAAATCTCCTTAAATATATTCTTCTATAAATTACTTTGTGTCTGATTCATCGAAACATTCACTGATTGGTGCTCCAGGTGCAACCATAGGCCATACCTTGTCATCCGAATCAATGATACAGTCAATAAGTACTGGCACGTCTGATTTAAAAGCTTCAGCTAATGCCTTTGAATACTCATCTCGTGTTGTAACTCTATATCCTTTTGCGCCAAGTGCTTCTGCAACTTTCACAAAATCAACACCATCATCAAGTACTGTAGCGGAATAATGCTGGTCGTAAAAAAGTGTCTGCCACTGCCGAACCATACCAAGTACATGGTTATTTATTATTACTTCGATAAGCGGAAGCTTCTCTCTGGCTGCTGTTGCAAGCTCATTCATATTCATACGGAAGCAACCGTCACCAGCAAAGTTGATAACTATTTTATCTGGATTAGCTGTCTTAGCACCGATAGCAGCACCAAGTCCAAATCCCATTGTACCAAGACCACCTGATGTAAGGAACTGATGTGGTCTAGAATATTTATAATACTGCGCAGCCCACATCTGATGCTGACCTACGTCAGTACAAATAATTGCATCACCCTTTGTCTGTCTATAAGCTTCTTCAACAATAAATGGACCATTTAATCCATGCTCTGGAGCAGAAAGCTCATACTGCTCTTTCATAGCTTCGATTTTACTCATCCATTCTTTATGTTCGCATTGAGTAAGCTTTTCATTGACTCTGATAAGAATCTCTTTAATATCACCGATTACTCCGTGAGTAGCCATGATATTTTTATTTATCTCAGCAGGATCTACATCAAACTGAAGAATCTTGGCCTTGTTTGCAAATTTCTTTGCATTTCCAAGAATACGATCAGAAAAACGCGAACCAACAGTAATAAGCAAATCACATTCATTGACACCAAAATTGGATGTCTTTGTTCCATGCATACCGAGCATACCTGTATATCTTACATCAGTACCGTCGTATGCGCCCTTACCCATAAGTGTATCGCAAACAGGTGCATCTACAAGCTCAGTAAACTGCTTAAGCTCTTTTGTTGCTTCAGCGATAACAGCACCGCCACCAACAAAGATATATGGGCGTTTTGACTTCTTTATCATCTCGATAGCAGTGTCAATTGCCTCGTCTGTAATATCCTTCTTAACTCTTCCTGCTGGAATTGGCTCACACTTTACATACTCGCATTTGTTGTTTGGTGCAGTAACATCCTTTGGAATATCAAGAAGTACAGGACCTGGACGACCAGTTGTTGCAATAACAAAAGCTCTTCTGATTGTATCTGCTAAATCCTTAATATCTTTTACAATAAAATTGTGCTTTGTGATAGGAAGTGTAATTCCAGTAATATCAATTTCCTGGAACGAATCCTTTCCAAGAAGAGGTACTGGAACATTACATGTAATTGCAACAAGCGGTATAGAATCCATATGGGCTGTAGCAATACCTGTAACAAGGTTTGTAGCACCAGGACCCGATGTTGCAAAACATACACCTACCTTACCAGTACTTCTAGCATAACCATCAGCAGCATGCGAGGCACCTTGCTCATGGCTGGTTAAAACATGATGTATCTCATCACGATGATTGTACAATGCGTCATAAAGATTGAGAATCTGACCACCTGGATAACCAAAAACAGTGTCAACTCCCTGCTCTTTAAGGCATTCAATTATTATTTCTGATCCACTTAATAACATATCTTTCCTCTATATGTATGACAAAATATATATCAAAAATTAATTGTTGCTTAAACTTTTATAACTCAGGAGTCTTTAAAACAGCTCCCATGTTTCCTGATGTAACCTGAGCTGCATATCTGCGAAGGTAACCAGTAGTAACCTTTGGCTCACGTGGCTGCCATTTTGCTTTTCTGGCAGCAAGCTCCTCATCAGAAACCTTGATATTCATGCTGTAATTTGGAATATCGATTTCAATGATATCGCCTTCCTCAACAAGTGCAATTGGACCACCAACTGCTGCTTCAGGAGAAACATGTCCGATTGAAGCACCACGGCTGGCACCTGAGAAACGACCATCCGTAATAAGTGCAACGGAAGAACCAAGTCCCATACCTACGATTGCAGATGTAGGATTGAGCATCTCACGCATACCAGGACCACCCTTTGGTCCCTCGTAACGAATTACTACTACATCGCCTTCTACAATCTTTCCGCCCTTGATTGCCTCGATAGCATCCTCTTCACAATCAAATACTCTGGCTGGACCTGAGTGAACAAGCATCTCAGGAACAACAGCAGAACGCTTTACAACCGAACCATCTGGAGCAAGATTGCCCTTAAGTACAGCAAGACCACCAGTCTTTGTATATGGATTATCAAGTGGTCTGATAACCTCTGGATTTTTATTTACAGCATTTGCAATATTTTCACCAACAGTTTTTCCTGTAACTGTCATACAATCTGTATTAAGAAGTCCTGCATCAGCGAGCTCCTTCATAACTGCCCATACACCACCAGCTTCATTGAGGTCTTCCATATATGTAGGACCTGCTGGTGCAAGGTGACAAAGATTTGGAGTCTTCTCTGAAATAGGATTTGCAAATGAAATATCAAAATCAAAGCCAATCTCATGTGCAATAGCAGGAAGATGCAACATAGAGTTTGTCGAACATCCAAGTGCCATATCAACTGTAAGAGCATTAAGAACAGCTTCCTTTGTCATAATCTGACGAGCTGTAATACCCTTATTAAACATATCCATAACAGCGTAGCCTGCCATCTTAGCAAGACGAATTCTTTCAGAATAAACAGCAGGAATAGTACCATTACCTCTAAGTCCCATTCCAAGAGCCTCAGTAAGACAATTCATAGAATTAGCTGTATACATACCTGAGCATGAACCACAAGTTGGGCATACATTCTCAACAAAATTCTCAACCTCTTCTTCTGTCATGTTACCAGCTGCATGAGCACCAACAGCCTCGAACATAGAAGAAAGTGAACGCTTCTGACCGCCTACATGACCAGCGAGCATTGGACCACCTGAAACAAAAACTGTAGGAAGGTCAAGACGCGCTGCAGCCATAAGAAGACCAGGTACATTCTTATCACAGTTTGGAACCATAACAAGTGCATCAAACTGATGAGCAAGAGCCATACACTCAGTAGAATCTGCTATCAAATCTCTTGTTACAAGAGAATACTTCATACCGATATGTCCCATTGCAATACCATCACAAACAGCAATTGCAGGGAAAACTACAGGAACACCACCTGCTTCAGCAACGCCAAGCTTAACAGCATCCACAATTTTATCGATATTCATATGGCCTGGTACAATTTCATTATAGGAAGAAACAATACCTACCATAGGCTTTTTCATCTCATCCTTGGTAAAACCAAGTGCATTAAACAAAGATCTTGCAGGTGCTTGCTGCATACCTGCTCTTGCATTATCACTTCTCATGTCTTTCTCCTTTGATTCTACATAAATAGGTTACGTAAAAAATTTTATAAATAACAAAAAATCTAGCCGCTTAAAAATTTTATTACATTCTTTCAATAATAAGGTCAATAGCCGTTTAAAATATTATTAAAGTCTTTCGATAATAAGGTCACCCATCTTTGATGTGCCTACCTGAGTAACTGTAGACTTCATAGCCTCTTCCTGTGGCATAATATCGATTGTACGATAACCATCAGCAAGAACCTTCTTAACAGCAGCTTCAATAGCATCTGCCTCTTTATCAAGATCAAAGCTATAACGAAGCATCATAGCTGCCGAAAGAATAGTCGCTATAGGATTTGCTATTCCCTGTCCTGCAATATCAGGAGCAGAACCGCCTGAAGGCTCATAAAGACCAAACTTTGTATCATTTAATGATGCCGACGAAAGCATTCCGATTGAACCTGTAACCATTGAAGCTTCATCAGACAAAATATCACCAAACATATTCTCAGTAAGAATAACATCAAACTGCTTTGGATCCTTAACAAGCTGCATAGCACAGTTATCTACAAGCATATGCTCATATGTAACCTCGGGATAATCCTTTGCAACTTCCTCAACAACCTTTCTCCAAAGGCGAGACGAATCAAGAACATTTGCTTTATCAACAGAAGTAACCTTCTTACGACGCTTCATAGCAATATCAAAGCCGCGCTTTGCAATTCGTCTAATTTCACCTTCAGAATATGTAAGTGAATCACGTGCAACAAGCTGACCGTCCTCTTCTTTTGTAGAACGCTCACCAAAATAAAGACCACCAGTAAGCTCACGCATAATCATCATATCAAAGCCATCACCAATAATATCCTCACGAAGTGGACATGCGGCCTTAAGCTCTTTATACAAATAAGCTGGACGAAGATTAGCAAATAAATTCAAAGCCTTACGAAGCTTAAGAAGTCCTGCCTCAGGTCTTAAGTTAGCTGGCAACTTATACCAAGGACTTGTAGATGTATTACCACCAATAGAACCCATAAGCACTGCATCTGAAGCCAAAGCAGCTTCAATAGCCTCGTCAGTAAGAGGTGAGCCAGTAGCATCAATAGAACATCCACCCATAAGAATCTGAGTATAGTCAAACTTATGTCCGTACTTTTCTGCGATTGCATCAAGAACCTTCATCGCTTCAGTAACAATCTCAGGACCTATTCCGTCACCTTTAATTACGCCAATCTTGTAATCCATAATATTTCTCCTCGAAATCAAAGCTACAAATGTATTTCACAGCAACAACTATCACCCTTTGCCTAAAAAAGTATACACTTGCACCTAATTTTATACACGATACTCAGTTTAGAACAATAAAGCGTGAAATTCAAGATAATTTCACGCTTTAAAACCAACTTTGACAAAAGGTACAAATATCCGCTTTGTATTTAAATTGAATTAGTACTCTTTTTACATATACTTTTCAATATTTTATCACCTTCCCTTTCAGCCACACGCCACGATTGATTTTTAGAGTCTGTTTCTCTCACGTTTTAGGAATGCAAAAAGTAGAAGCATTGCAAACACTGAACATATAAATTCTTCGACAGGCTGTGCGTAGATAAGACCTGTATATCCCCAAAGCTTTTCAAAAATAATTAGGAATGGAATATATAAAACGAGCTGTCTTACTATAGTGATTCCAAAAGCAAAACCTGGCTTACCGATTGCATTAAAGGTATTGCGAACAATTGCTACAGTGCCTACAAAAGGTAGGATGAGCATAAAAGCTCGCAAAGTCATGGTTCCGATTGTAATAACCTCAGGAGTCTTTGAGAAGATTGAAATAAGCTGTGTTGCAAAAATACCAAAAATAGCAAGAATTCCAACTTCTATTGCTGTTGTAACTGCAACGGCAGACTTAATCAATTGCTTCAAGCGAGTATAATTTTTTGCTCCATAGTTATAGCCCATAAGTGGCTGACAGCCTGCTGCTAAGCCCTGATATGTGTAGTTTCCAAAGCTCATGATTTTATTTGCTATACCCATAGCAGCTACGTATATATCTGAGTATTTGGATGCAAGATTGTTATTTACAACCATCGCAGCAGTTGTTAATAGCTGTTCTAAGGTGTGTGGAATACCTACAAGCATTATTTCTCCGAAAATTTTTGCATTAAATTTGCATAAATTTAATCGTGGTTTAAGAATCGTCTTCCCGGTACAATAATAAAAGATAAATATGCCCATTCCAATTGCATTTCCAAGTATCGTTGCAATTGCTGCACCCTTTATCTCCATCCCTAGTGCAAAGATAAAAATTGGATCAAGAATAATGTTTGCTAAAGTACCTGCAATCATACCTATCATAGAATAAAAGGCTGAGCCTTCACTTCTAAGCAACTGACCAATAGCATAATTTCCCATAGTAAAAATCGAACCAATAAATATCACCTGGGTATAATCCTTGGTATATTGAAAGCTCAACTCTGAGGCGCCGAGAATATCAACTATAGGATTAATAAAAATCAATCCCAATGCAGTAATAATAAATGCTGAAATTGCAATTAATTCAAAGCCTATCGTCAATGTATGCTCAGCCTCTTCAGTCTTTTTTGCTCCCATACATCGTGCCATATATGAAGCTGCACCATTACCCGTTATTCCAGCAATAGCAACCATTATCATCATGATTGGATACGACAAATTTACAGCCGAAAGCTGATAATCGTTGTGAAGACGACCAATAAAATATGTATCTACAAGATTGTAGAAAACCATAAACATCATTCCCATAGCAACAGGAATTCCCATTTTCAAAACAGCCTTTGAAGGCTTTTCTGATTCCAAGGTGTAAATTCTGCTATCATTATTTTCGTTTTTCAAATCTCTTTCTCCCTCTTTTAACTTAATTAATTATTGTGTACACTACCCTTTTTACTAATGATTGTCCTTTTTAAGTAGAATAAATTTAATCATCAATTAATTTTACCACCTTTGTGACCCTGATTATATTTTCATCAAAGAAAAACGTCACATCATACTCTGCATATCTCACCGTATATTCTCTTGCCAGATTTTTTTCATAAGCTGGTCTTGGATCTTGCGCTAGCAATTCCTTTATAGAAGCTAGTATGTCATCAGGAAGCTCTGATGCTATAGAATCTGGAATTTCTACAGGGACCGTTTTGGCAACCTCTTGGGCAAAGCCGCCTGTTGCATCTGAATGAATATCTATATGTGGCAAATATGGTTTTATATCATAAATCGGAGTATTATCAAGCATATCTACTCCGCTTACAACAAGTACACATCCTAGCTTTTCATCTCTTTCTATTCGTTCTAGCTTTACGGACGATAAGCCTATATTGTTCGGTCTAAAAGGTGAGCGAGTCGCAAAAATTCCTCTATGCACACTTCCTCCAAGCTTCGGTGGTCTGACCTTCGAGCCTTTTGCAACTGGATTCTCGGAAAAATCCCATAATAACCACAAATAATTGAATTCCTCTATTCCTTCAATAAAATTTTCATCACGAAATTCTTTTTCGAAAACAATTCTTCCGAAAGCAGATGGAACCAAACCACTTTGTCTGGGAATTCCAAATTTCTGCTTAAAATCAGTATGAATTTTTGCAATTACTCTAAGTGTTTCCATAAACCGCTAAACCTCAGATCACAATTTTACAATAACATGAAAAGGAGCTATGCTCGTAAAATGAACATAGCCCCCATTTTGTTAAATATACTTATTTTCCTTCGTACACAACTACAGAATCAACATCATATTTTGCGAGCTTTTCTCTTCCATTCAAACCAGACAATTCAATTAAAAACAGACACTTTGCAACTTCTCCACCAAGCTTTTCAACGAGCTTGCAGCTTGCCTCCATTGTACCGCCAGTTGCAATCAAATCATCAACAAGTACAACCTTTTGACCTGGTTTTATTGAATCCTTATGCATTTCAACAGTAGCTGAACCATACTCTAAATCATAACTCTCCTCTACAGTTTCACAAGGAAGCTTTCCTTTCTTTCTAACAAGCACAAATGGCTTTCCAAATGCATACGCAAGAGGCGCGCCAAAAATAAAACCACGCGATTCAGCACCTGCAACAACATCAAAATCAATATCCTGAATCTTCTTTTTCAACTCATCAATTGCCAGCTTAAATCCTTCCCCATCCTCTAGAACAGTAGTAATATCTCTGAACATAATACCTGGTTCTGGAAAATCTGGAATTGTTCTAATATAATCTTCTACTTTCTTCATAATAAACCCTCTATTCTTTCTAAAATATAATAAACACTTATTACAAGCCATTTTCACATTAGCCTTCACTTAAAATAGCCTTACTTCTCAGTCGCTGACCTGTATTCAAAACTCAATATTTTACCAATTCCTACTATAATACTAGGTTCTTCGTAAGCGCTTAATTTAGGGGTGGATTCCCCTTTCTGTACCGAACCTTCATAATTAGATATAGTAAAAGCAAGCGTTTTACTATATTCGCTGCTAGCTAATCTACTTACGGAGGTATGAACAATGCGAGCTACGAGCGTAA
>JAZLJM010000060.1:0-11830 GCA_045617805.1 Pseudobutyrivibrio sp. | reverse complement strand
GACTTTGAACACCTTAATTTTACCACAATTGGACGCTCTTTTTTCATTCACTTAATAAGTGAAAAGCAATATTCAGTTTAAATACAGTAACTATGTGGCTTTCAGCCACGTTCACGGTTCCGCCGTGAATAATCTAGGCTTATTATAAAACCAATAACTTTTTATTAATGCACAACTTATTATAAAACCAATAACTTTTTCAGGGCACATAAATTATGATAAAACCAATAACCAATTTTTTAAAATTACATCGCAACATTACAGGGCTTGCTATCGGTATCATTTTATTTTGTAGCGAACTATTCGTATATTATGTAACACATATTATTGAAGGCTATCTAAACATCGAACCGACCATTTTAACTGGTTCAGCTTTAGATGACCTTATTCCGCTGTGTCCATTTTTTTTGATTTTTTATATCTATTCATACTTTTTCTGGATTACCTCGCCTATGCTGATTATCAAAGCTGGCAAAAAACATATGATAAATTTCATCACCGCTTACTACATTGGCATTATTTCGGGAGGCCTAATACTACTGTTCTATCCTACACAAGTAAACAGAGTTACAGAAGGAATATATAACCTGAACAAGCCTGGTTTCTTTTGGTGGTTTCTTCAATTTGTATATGATGCCGATGGGGGCGAAATTGCATGGAACCTTATTCCAAGCTTCCACTGTTTAAATAGTGTGATTTTTTATCTGGGTGTTCGTAAACAACCCGCTATTTCCAAGAGTGAAAAAACCTATATGCTTGTAATGATGATACTTATTCTTTGCTCAACAGTACTTGTCAAACAGCATTTTCTGATTGATGTACTCTGTGGCACAGTCTTAGCAATAATCGCATATATCGTAGGCATGCGACTTGATTTAGCTGAAAAAGTATTTCTAAAAAAACACAAAGCTTTCTTCTGAAAAAAACTCTCAGAAGAAAGCTAAAATAAATCTATATATTACACTATACCTATTAGCATTCCGTCTCTACTAAAATTCAAGAAAAATCACTTTACACAACTTTACTAAAATTCTTTTCAAATAAATTCAAGGAAAAATCCCTTTACTTAACTTTACTAAAATTCTTTTCAAATAAATTCAAGAAAAATCACTTTACTTTGCTACAATTCTTTTCAAATAAATTGACTGGATAAAGAATCCAAGTGAGTAAATTGCACTTGCCAAAAAGATAAGTGTACCTAAAAATGGAATTACTTTTACCACCTCAAGGATAACAATACCAATCAATGAACCAAGAATTGGATTTAGCTTTGAGAAAACCATTCTACCAAGAGCTGCACCCGTAAAAGTAACAGAACATACAAGTATCAATACAAAAACAGAAACTACGATTCCTGCAACTGGTGCGCCCACACCTGTACATAATGCAACGATAAATGCAATTGGCATTGCAAACAAAGTAACTGCACCACTACCAAGCATTGCTGCTGTACGTGTTTTTACCATCTCAGTTGAAGCAACCAATTCCTTTGGCATCAACCAACAGAAAATGAGACCAAGAAGAACCATTGCAATTGACCAATACACGGCGCTCTTTGCGGTAACAAAAACAGCATCAAGCACTGAGTTCTGAGCAATTTTCTCTGCTCCATTTTGATTTGAAGCTTCCTCCTGAACATCAATCCACTTGTAAGAACCAATCTTTGCGCCATTTGGAATAACTGGCTCTTCTACTGATTTAACGATAAGCTTTCCAGTAATACATGCGTCTTCATCAATATATACCTTCTCAGCTTCAATATTTACATCTCCGTTTACATTTCCAGAAAAATAAACCTCACCACCAGAAATCATTGCCGAATCTGCTGTACCTGCAACATTAATAAAAGCTCCTGCTGCAATAACTGAAGTAGCACTAGTCATATCATCTACATTGATATTGTAGCCTGACGCAACAAGGTTACCTTTAATATCACTCTTATATGTATTTACTGAATATCCTGCCAAAAATGCAGAGCCACCAATATCAGCCTGATTCACAGATACATTGTAGCCTGCATAACAAGCAGCATCCTCAGTTTTCACCTTACTTGATGTTACATTGTATCCAACACCAAAATTTGAAAACAGGCTTTCAGAAGTAATGACAGAATTGTAGCCTGCCACATACCCATTATTTGCTGAATCCTTGAAATACTCAGAGGACTCTGCAACATTACCCTCATTTCCTTTTGCAAATGCAACCATCGTACTAGTTACAAATAAAACTAAAAGTGTTGTAGAAATAATTATTTGTTTGAATTTTTTAATCATTATTGCCTCCATTTCCTCTTTAATTTTGATAAATAAAAATATATAACAAAAAAGCAAAGCTGCATTTTTAACACTTAAAAAATACAACTTTGCACATATTCGCATCTATACTATCATCCTAACCTTGAAAACACAGTCCTCACAGGTGTATTTGATGACACTATCATTATTTTCAACAAACGCTCTAATACTCTTTGTTCCCACACCATGTCCTTTTTTATCAGAAAATGGATATCCTGCCTCATCAAAGGTGACCTCCTCATTACAAGGATTCTCTATCTCAACTAAAAGCTGCTGATTATAAATAACACGAATATTTATGTATCTATCAGCCTCAGGCAATACTTCACATGCATGTATAGCATTTTCTAACAAATTTCCTATAGTAATT
This sequence comes from Pseudobutyrivibrio sp., assembly GCA_045617805.1. Taxonomy (GTDB): domain Bacteria; phylum Bacillota; class Clostridia; order Lachnospirales; family Lachnospiraceae; genus Pseudobutyrivibrio. The sequence continues at coordinate 9,166 of JAZLJM010000060.1, read as the reverse complement.
GCAAATTGAAGCTCGTCGATTCCATGTAAATCCTGTGGAATATTAAGCTCAGAAGCAACCTTTATGCCCGCTTCCTTTGCTTTAAGGAAATAATACATGATTGTAGCATTTACAGTAGAGTTCTCACAGTATTTCGCTACAGTCCTTGGCTCAACCTTTAATCGTTCATTCAATAAATACTCTGCATCCTGCGCTTTTCCTTCCTGCAATAGCGTAAGAAGTGTTGCCTCAAAATGACGTCTGTCATGGCGCATAATCCTGTCATTTTCCATTGCCTTTTCAGTAATCGCAAGCTGTTCCTTCATTGCCTTTGTCGACATAAAAAGAATATCAGATTCATTTTCAAGCTTTTGATTTCTGTCATTTAAATAGATATGCTTTTTCATAAGGTTCGTGTAGTTTTCCATAATAACGAGCACTACTATATTAATCAGCGTAATTGTAACCGAAACCTCACTGAAAGCTTCAGGGTCAAAGGATTTTGAAAAAGAGTATCGAATCATATCATTAATCATAATTATGATACTTACTATCGGCACAATCATAAAATAAATTGTCACCTTGTCAAATTCTTTATTTGACTCCTTATTTCCACCAATACAAATCAAAACTGTAGATGAAATCTGAATCAAATTCATAAGTACATTATATGCCATCGTCAAATAATCATAATTCGCCTGCAAATTTACTACTCGCAAATTAAAGGAAAGGCCTAATATTATCTCTGCCAGACACATTATCACAACCAAAAACAAAAAGTACGCTATTCCACGCAGATTGTCGACCTCATAAAATAGAAATGCAGGGATAATAAATCCTAAAAAGGTGCACGCCAGATTTACAGGAGCAAGCGCCAGCAAATTTCCAAAGGTATAGCCGAATAGCAAAGCTATCCACACACCTAAAAAAATCATCCCGTGATTTTTAGCCCATTCCTTTCTCTTATAATACGTCTTTAATATAAGATAATAACAAATTAAAGTAATCGTATTTCCCAATAAGAGCTTGGCAAACATAATTAACGATTCGCCCATATAACCACCTAATCAAACCTATAATTCAAATAACGATCTGCAACCTCAGGATACCTGCTTTTTGAAACAGGAATCACCTCATTTTTTCTTAAAATAATCTCTGTCTTTGATAATTTTGTAATTGCGCCCAAATTTACCGCAAAGGATTCGTGACACTGTACAATGTTTCCCTCTGCATGATTCTGCTTCAAATATTCTTTAAACCCAACCCTAAAGGTTGTTGTCGTAATAACACTACCATCCAGTAAAACATAGTTTGCTGTATGATTACGATATTCGATATACATAATTTCATTTAAAATTATTGAACTTAATCCGCCCTTTACCTTGATAGTAATAGACTTTTCTTCGGCAATATCTATATGCTTTAAAGCCAAATCCATAGTAGAAAAAAGCTTTTCCTTGCTAACTGGCTTTACAATATAATTTATAGGATTAACATCAAAGGATTCAAGTGCGTAAGAAGGCTCACTGGTTGCAAAAATAAATTGCGAATCCTTTTGATGCCACCGGATTTCTCTGGCAGCTTCAATACCAGTTATCATAGGCATTACAATATCCAAAATATACAATTGCGGACGAAACGTTTCACAAGCTGTAAGCATAGCATCCGGATGCTCGTACTTAAACACTCGCGCAACAATACCATTTTCCCTAAGATATTCATCAACCATCTCGGCTACACGAATTCTATCCTCTGCTACATCATCGCAAATTGCAATTTTTAACATATCTACCTCCTACTAAGTGAATCCTTTACCCATACCGATAAATCATTCAAACCAGCCGCATACGCAAGATAGTCAGCAGCCTTTTCCTTACTTCTCTTAGCTATTCCACGCGAAATATATTCCATATGTAAAAGAGCATTTAGCCACAATTCATTTACTTCATAAGGCTTCTCCCCGCAAGGCAGACCCTGCCACTCTTCAAAAGAAACCACATCACCCGCATTCAAAAGACCATTTTCCTGCATCTTGATATGTAAGTCAGTACCGCGTCTATAAGCATTAAGTATCTGCTGTAGTACAGGAAAAATTTCTTCCTTGAGTAATTCCCAGCTTTCATCATCATCCATACAGTTTATGTACTGATACACTGCTTCAAAATATAAAAGACTGGCATCTACAGAATTGTAGACTGGCTTCTTCTCGCCTTTTGTAAATTCATTTGGCATCAAACCATTTTTTACATTTTTTGAAAAAGAAATCAAAATTTCTTTGGCCTGCTTATATTTTTGAGTATCCAACACAAGCTGTTTAAAATTCAATAAAATATCTCTGCCATTTCCGAGCTTCCATGGCTTCTTTTCAAGAACTGTTACATAGCCTGTGTACTGACTCTGCAAAAGTGACTGGTCAGCCAATAAAACCTTTGCATTTTCAGTTTCCTCTTCAAAGCCAGTTTCCTTCAAAAGCTTCTCTATACGCGACTTTGCTTTTAAAAGATATCCCTCAGCAGTATTTGCCGATAGCGATAACTCGACTCCCTTTTTAGTCGTCTTTGTAAGCTGGCAAACAAAAGATATTTCTTTAACACCACCAGCAGGAACATTTATCGAAAAATCAAGTGGAGCAAATGAACAATCTACCGCGTTTTGTTCCTCTTCTATTCCATGTGAAAGTAAAATAGTATCATCATACATTTTGTATCGCCCTACCATAGTACCTTCACTTACCGCAACACTTACGGTATACTTTTCATTTGATGGCAATGGATAATAAAATCCAATAGTTTTATTCCCTTCTGCTGGTTTTGGTATTTCCTCGAGCATTTCAAAATAGAGCTTGGATTTTACAGTGTCCACATCAAGCTCTTCATCACAATCTCTAAAATTCAAAAGCGGAGTTATTGAAAGCTTTGCCTCATCTGCCGCATTTTCAATCACGTATCGTATTACGCAAGTATTTTCATTTTGAACTAATGTAATCTCTTTAGTAAGCTTTACACGCCCACACTCATATACAAAAGTTGCGCAGCCATCATATTTAAAATTTTTTAAGAATTGATTTCCTATATTGTATTCGAGCGAATTTTTCCCTCGGTGCACCGCTGTACTCAAATCAAAAATGCGTCCGCCACAAGTAATTTTCTCTTCAGTCTTTGATAAAACCATAATACGGTCTAAAGGCGGATTCAAAGAAGCAACAAGATACCCCTGCTGCAAATAGTCATGCGCACCAATAATTGAACTGGCGCAATATGCACCTACCCCATTAGTCAAAAACCAGTTTTCCTGCAAACATGCCTGAAAATTTTTAAGACCCGAATATACAAACTCTACTGCCATTAATACAAACTCTCCAAAATAAAATATCTGAAATCATTGTACTAATTTTACGAAAGCTTTGCCACCTTTAATCCTTCTGATTTTGTATATCAATGCAATAAAAACCTACTCTAGTCCTTCTGTTCACTCAATTTCTGCTGTGAATAGTAAATCGCATAAGACCTTAGCTTCGTCGGACATACCATCACAAGCTTATTAAAAAATCCTGGGATAATCACTGCTTTATTTTTCAAAAAGCCCTGATATGTGCTCTTGGCAACATCCTCAGCACTCATCGAGCCCTTAATCTGACGCTTCCCTGCTTTCCTGCAAAAATCAGAAACTGTTGCACCTGGACAAAGTGCACTCACTCTCACTCCGTCCTTTTTTAGTTCCATCCTGAGAGCTTTTGTCAGATGCAATACATATGCTTTTGTTGCATAATAATTTGCAGTATATGGACCAGGATGAAAAGCACCATTTGATGCCACATTGATAATCGCACCATGATTCTTTTTTAACATAGGAATAAAGGCGTGAGTAATTTCGCAAAGAGAATTCATATTAAGACGCATCATTTCTTCATAGCTTTCAATTGAAACGTCCTCAAATTTTCCGACGAACCCAATCCCTGCATTATTTATCAAAACATCTATATCATAATTCATTGAGGAAACTATCCAAAGAAGTCGTCTTCCTACATCCTCTTCCGCCAAATCCATAACAATCGATTCAATTTTTACATCAGGATAAGCACTCTTAAGCTGCTCTGAAACCTCTTTTAATGCTTCCATTCTTCGTGCTACTAAAACCAGGTCATGACCTTTTGAAGCAAACTGCTCACTAAGTGCAAGGCCAATCCCACTAGTCACACCTGTAATAAGCGTATATGCCATACTTTTCTCCATTTCTAAAATAAAATTATTCGTGTCTCAAGGCTTCAATCGGGCGAAGCTTTGCAGCCTTCTTTGCTGGATAAATTCCAAAGAACAAGCCTACACCACAAGAAAATAAAGTAGTCAAAAGAATTATTCCACAACTGATATGAGCCTTAATATTTACAGCCATACATACCAACAGAGCTCCACCTACACCTAATACAATACCAATAATTCCACCTATCAGAGTGATAATTCCAGCCTCCGCCAAAAACTGAATCATAATAGACTTCGTCCTTGCACCAAGCGATTTTCTAATACCTATTTCCCTAGTACGCTCCGTTACTGACACAAGCATGATATTCATTACTCCTATTCCTCCTACTAAAAGAGAAATTGCAGCAACAAATGAAACAAACAGCGTAAGAATACTCAATATAGTATCAAACTGTGCAGTTTCATCCGAAGTATTATAAATCAAAATCTGATTTTCACCCCGACAATTATGTCTTGACTCGAGAGTCATCTTTGCTGTAGACGCAATTTTTGCACCATATTCTGCTTTTTCACCATAAATATATATATCAGTAATATTTTTATTATTTACAGCAAACTTGTATTCAAGAGCTGTTCCTGGCATTTGAATTGAAACATAATCCCCGCCATCAAGCATATTAATAAGCGCAGTTGATGAATCCTGTCTGATACCAATAATTGTTACCTCCTGAGAAATGCCATATAAAGTCACCTCTGTACTAAGTCCAACTACATCAGAGGTACCAAACAATTTCTTAGCGTTACTCTCGGTAATTATCCCTACCAGACTTCCCGTCTCATATTCCGACTCAGAAAAAAATCTGCCTTTTATGATAGGTTCCTTTTTATCATACTGTAACGAAGTATTGCCCGAGGCTACGTTTACATCCAAAGATTTCTTAGGACCTTCTATTGTACCCCAGTCATAATTAATTGTTCCGGCATCGATTACATGGTCAATTTCTCTCAAAGCCTCAATATCAGTCTCATCAAAGCTAACCGTTGTATCCTTTCTTGAAGTATCTACATACACTTCAACCTTACCACCAATCATAGCCTCCAGCTCTTTTCCTATCTCATTTTTTACACCGCCACCGATAGACAAAACCATAATCACAGATGAAATACCTATAATAATACCCAGCATAGTAAGCACCGATCTACCGCGATTATGCTTAATATTCATTATGGCGATTTTGATATATTCCTTAATCTGACCCATTTTTCCTACTCAAAAACAGCCTCCGCCGCATCTCCTTCTTTAAAGGTATCATTCGCCTGATTTACAATTACGTCCTGCTTGGTAAGTCCCTTAACAATCTCAGTACTCTCATCATTTGAAAGTCCTATCTCTACAGATTTTTTCACAATCACACCATCACTTATTACATATACAAAAGCACCGTCTGTATCATAATTTATAACCAAATTCGGTACCGTCATTACATTTTTTGCTTCACCGACATGAATTTTTACCTTGGCTTCAGAACCAATAATAAAGTCATCATTATCGCCATCAATACTAATTTCTGCTCCAATTACAATCGCACCACTTTCATTTTTACTAGCCATCTTGTTTATCTTTGCAACTTTTCCTTCATATGTATTTCCAAGGAAAGTAACATCAACCTTCTGGCCTTCTTTTACATACTCAATATCACTCTTTGACAAATTAATATCTACCTTTAACGCTTCTGTAGATACAATAGTTAAAATCTGTGCTCCCGCCTCCGGTATACTACCTTCAACGCCTTTTACTTCAGTAACTATTCCATTACTTTCAGCCTTAACACCGCCCTTATTGGCTGAAAGCCTGGCAACAACATCATTATTCTTAAGCTTCACAAGACTTTGCTCCGCAGCAATTGACTGTTTCTTACCCTCTGTCAAAATCGCATCCTCTTTTGCCTTCTTCTCAGTCTCATAGGTTTTATAATCATCCTCATACTGAGCTAAAAGCTTTTCCTGCTTTTCAAGCTCTTCAGTCCACTTTACAATATCTGTATCACTTGTAAGCTTAGCTGTATTATTATTATATTCCTTCTGATAACGCTTTGCTTTTTCTGACTCAGGATCCAAATCTTCATCCGCAAGCAAATCCTGCAAAAGAGCATTATCTTTATTTATCTTCTTCTTTCTCTCTTTTATCTTTTCCTTTAAATCATTTATAGCATTTTGAGTATCAACCTTCTGCTGCCACACAATTTCTTCGCCCTTTTGATCCACGAGATAATCAAGAGTTGTCTTATCATTTGTCTCAATAGCATCAGCATAATCTCCAGATGCTTTTGTCATATTTAGCTGTGCCTCCGAAACAGCAAGCTTAATATCCTCCTCATCATAAGAAAAAAGAACTGTGCCAGCCTCTACATAATCACCAGCCTCTACTCCTACAGATGAAAGCTTTGCACCACCTACAGCAAAATATGTTTTCTCATCACATGCGGCAATATTTCCACTAGAAGTAATAAGCTTTTCAATATCACCATTTTCAGGATTAATGCATTCTAGCTTTACCGGACTATATGCACTGATATATGCAGCTAAAACACAGCCTACAATAATCAATCCAATAATAATCAGCACTACATACTTCATCTTTGGCTTCTTTAATTTGAATTCTTTCTTTTCAGTATTCTTTTCATTATTTTCCATGACAATTCTCCACTAAAAATTACTATTAATTCTATCTTCTATTATTTTTCCATCTTTGATTCTGATTATTCTTTTTGCACTTTCCGCAATATCGTTATCATGAGTAATCAAAATTACAGTTCTACCTTCATCATGTAGTCTCCTCAAAATTGCCATAATCTCTTTCGTTGAGACAGAATCCAGATTTCCAGTTGGTTCATCTGCAAGAATAATTGGTGGTGCCTGAGCAATTGCACGTGCAATAGCCACACGTTGTTGCTGACCACCAGACATTTCGGATGGCTTATGATTCATTCGCTTTGCCAATCCAACCAGTTCAAGAGCCTTTATCGAAAGCTCATTACGTTCCTTAACCGGAACACCTCTATACATCAATGGAAGCTCTACATTTTCAAGCGCTGTCAAGCTTGGAATCAAATTGAAGCCTTGAAAAATAAAACCAATCTCTTTATTTCTAATATCCGACTGCTCATCATCTGTCAGATTAGATACATCCATCCCGTCAAGAATATATGACCCCTCTGTCGGAACATCAAGGCACCCTAACATATTCATCAATGTAGATTTTCCCGAACCAGACGCACCAATTATCGCAACAAACTCCTTTTTATCAATCTGCAAATCAATACCATCTAGTGCCCTAACCTCATTTTCACCTGGATTATAAATCTTATAGATTTTTTCAAGCTTAATTAATACTTCACTCTTTTCTTCACACATATCTACCTCATAAAAAAGTGCTATAACTGTATCAGCACAACTAGTACAGTTATAACACTCATAAAAATGAATTTCAAGTATAAATTTTATCTTTCAAAGGAATATTTTTATCTTTACAAATCTTCTACGTCGATTACTCGTATTCCATTTTCTATCAAAAGTTTAGTGAGGACTCCTTGGCCTTTGATCAATTTTCCGGAAAAGGAACCATCATAGATCTCATTAACTCCACAGCTAGGGCTCCTTGACTGCAAAATGGCTAAATCTACATCATTATCAAGAGCCTGCCGCAAGGCACTCTCAGCGCCTTTTTTGAATTCAGAATCTACGACTTCGTTATTAGCATTTATTACAAGACCATTTACGATCTCGGAGGGTATTCTTGGGGTGCTGAGTCCTCCCAAAGCTTCCGGGCAAACAGCTATAACCTCATGACCTTTTACAAAATCAATCACCTTCTGGCTATAATTATTCTTGCCATTATACTTACAATTCTCGCCAAGCAAACATGCGCTTACTAGAACTCTCATATAAATATCCTCTTCCGTAATCAAAACCAAGTCCACAATAACTCTAAATCAAAAGCAAGCATCACGACCTACTAATTTGATTCTTTTTACACTTATTTGGTTATTCAAAACTACACCACTTTATTTCTTTTTTAATTCTTTTACAAAATCAAGGTAATCAAGGCAGGTTGATGACTTTGGTGCATAGTCAATAAGTAATTTTTTCTTTTCCTGAGCTTCCTTAGTCTTAACACACTCATGAATTGTAGTCTTAAAAAGCTTAGTGCCCATCTCTTTTGCATGATTTTCGATATCAATTTTTACGGACTTTTCAAGATTTGAACGACCTGCATATTTTACAAGAAGCAGACCTGCAATTGACAAGTCACGATTCTGTCTACGTTTAACCGCCATGATTGTATCATAGAGCTGGTCAATGCCTTGCATAGCATATGTATCTGCCGTCACTGGAATAATAACCTCATCAGCAGCAATAAGACAATTATATAAAATAATATTTAAGGAAGGTGCTGTATCTATCACAATATACTTATATGAATCAAGCTCCTCAAGCGCATCCTTCAGACGATAAAAACCTTCAACATCGCCATCAAGCATCTTTTCAGCCTTTACTAAAAGTGGATCAGATGCCACAATATCACCATTTGGTGTATGCTGTATTGCTTCATCAATTGGAAGCTTTTCTGAATCAATGATAACATCATACAAGGTTGCAACATCTTCAATTTTTGCATCATATGTGCTTGTGCTATTTCCCTGTGGATCTGCATCTATAAGAAGTGTCTTTGCCTTTTTACTTAAAATACCAGCAAGATTCGTTGCTGTAGTGGTCTTGCCAATTCCACCCTTTTGATTTGCTACTACGTAAATTGTTGCCATTTCTCCCCCCAATTAAAATGGAATATAGGCGTTTGCGAAACGCCACAAGCCGCATAAATACGGCATTCTTTCTTCTAAAAATACAAATAACCCCTCACTGGATATGGTATAATAGAATTGACTAAAAACTAAAAACCAATTCCCAAGAAAGGAGTTATTCTGACA
>JAZLJM010000059.1:0-11231 GCA_045617805.1 Pseudobutyrivibrio sp. | reverse complement strand
AGACTTTGAACACCTTAATTTTACCACAATTGGACGCTCTTTTTTCATTCACTTAATAAGTGAAAAGCAATATTCAGTTTAAATACAGTAACTATGTGGCTTTCAGCCACGTTCACGGTTCCGCCGTGAATAATCTAGGTTAATTTATATATAAAATCTGTCGAAAAATGTAACAAAACAGCCATAAGAATCAGCTTTCCCATATATGGAGGAATGAATCCATTTATTAACAAAAAAACCTTTGTCAATGAAACGTATAATGCAAACAATACTGCTGTAACTGCAGACGACACTATATGATTCTTAAAAAAGCCACAAAGTCTAGTTCCAATAAATCCTCTGAATACTATCTCCTCTGTAAAAACAATCAACAAGCTCTGTAACACGTATTTTACTTTATCATCTACTCCTACATTGTATCCTACCAGCTCTGGCAATCTAGCCAAACCAATTCTGCAAGCAGCAAGTATTACACCTAATACAACGCCTAAAACAATACTTAATAAAATTTTGTGCTTTGTTATTCCAATTGTATTTACTTTCTTTATTCCAACAAAAGCAAAAACAACTACTAACAAACAAATCGCATACCTAATATTGGCATGAATCTTAATAATGTTTGCATTAACAGCACATATTTCCAAATATGAAATTCCATATTGAATTACTCCCATCAATACAAACGCAACAAGTGCTTTCACACCATCGATTTTAGAATATGAATTCTCATAATCTACTTCTTTAAATAATTTCATAACATTTCTCTCCTACTCTTTTAAATTTTGTCTTTATCAACACACAGGCATAAATTTTATCAAAAAATAAAAAAAGCAATAAAAGAGGCGCCTGCGGAAGCGCCTCTTTAAAGGGAGAATAATGTTATGAAAAAAATCAAATCTCTTCTTGAGATGATTATATGTTACCCGATAATTTTGTTTAATTAGTGCTAATAATGTGAATAATACGTGAATTATTAGACAATTGTCTCCACCTTGATTGTGTTTGTGTTTCCTACACGACCATCGATTGGGCCACCTGTAAGTACTACGTTGTCGCCTGGTTGAAGGGAAAGCATATCTTTAACCTTACCAAGAGCATAGTAAAACATAACATCAAGAGATGAAAATTTGTCAACAAGGACAGGTGTTACCCCCCAGTTCATGGAAAGCTTGCGCCATACTTTTTTGTCAGTTGTCATGGCAACGATATCTACTGGTGCTCTAAAACGGCTAACGAGACGAGCTGTCATACCTGACATTGTGCAGGCAACGATTGCTTTTGCATCTACGTCGATAGCCATGCTGCAGGTACTGTGCGATACAGCATCCTGTGTTGAACGGATTTCAACATCTTCTTTATAGAAACGACGAACGTATGAAATATCCTTTTCTGTAGCCTCTGCAATTTCAGCCATAACAGATACAGCCTGAACTGGGTATTTACCCTGTGCAGACTCGCCTGAAAGCATAATTGCTGATGAGCCGTCATATACAGCATTTGCTACGTCGGAAATCTCAGCACGTGTAGGTCTTGGATTTGTAATCATTGATTCGAGCATCTCTGTTGCTGTGATAACACGTTTTCCAAGAAGACGACATTTTGAAATAAGCTCCTTTTGAACAGCAGGAAGCTTTACAAATGGAATCTCAACACCGAGATCACCACGAGCTACCATAACGCCATCGCAAAGGTCGCAGATTTCTTCGATATTGTCAACGCCTGGCTGGTTTTCAATTTTTGCAATAATATCAATATCAGAGCCACCGTTTTCGTTAAGGAAATCGTGAAGCTCCTGTAAATCTTCTTTGCGTGAAACAAATGATGCAGCAATAAAATCAACATCATTTTTGATACCAAAAAGAATATCAGACTTGTCCTGCTCAGATAAGTATGGGCCAGATAACACCTTGTTAGGGAAGCTCATAGACTTCTTGTTGCTCATAGTACCACCGTTTGTACACTTTGTGATGATATCATGACCTTTGATGTCTGTAACTTCAAAGAATACGATACCATTGCATACAGAAAGTGTATCGCCAACCTTGAGATCCTTGTGAAGATTCTTGTGGCTAACAGAAACCTTTGTCTCATCGCCTTCAACATCATCTGTTGTAAAAGTAAATGTGTCGCCGTCTTTTACTACTACGCTACCATCTTTAAATGTTCCAATTCTATATTCAGGACCCTTTGTATCAAGCATAATTGAAATTGGAAGATTGAGATCCTGACGAACCTTTTTAACAAGATCCATCTTCATCCCCTGCTCCTCATGATCACCATGGGAAAAGTTCATTCTAGCAACATTCATGCCAGCTTTTGCCATTCCAATAAGAGTTTCTTCATTCATGCTTGCTGGTCCAATTGTACAAATAATCTTAGTTTTTCTCATATTACATGCTCCTACTTCTAAAAACAAAAATACCTTCTAATATTAGCACTTTGCAACCCCAAAAGTAAAGAAAAAAAGAGGCAGTTGAAAATCCACTACCTCTATGCTGCAACTTCAGTAAAATTAATCGAATATGTCTTTGATGCCCTCGGCAAAAAGCTAATACTATAATCTTCCCGCGAGTCCCTCAGCATTTGACATCTGATTCTTTAGCATCATATTTTGGAAATTATTGAGTACTTGCTGGTTTTTGTAACCTGAGATTGCTTTTTCCATCTCGGTATCCTGAATTCTTGATAGAGCGGCAGTCTCATTTTCAGCAGCAATGTTGTTGACATTGATTGCATGCTCAAGACCATTTGATCTAGCGCCATATTCGCTACGCTTTGCATTCACTGAATTCATCTGAGATGAAATTGCATTCGCATCAAGTGTATTAATATTTGACTTAAAATCTGCGGTTACAAAATTTTCATTGTATTTTGTAGTAGCTGCGATATAGTCTACAGTTTTATTAAGTGCATCATTTGCCATAGCAAGGTCGTTTCTGTCTGATTCAGACATAATACCATTCATGGCACGGATACTGTTTGCATACATATCACTATAGGTATCGCCAATATTTGAAAAAGCACCATCCGCAATTTTATTTTTATCAAGCTCACTCGCAAAATTATTGCTGTACGCTTTTAGCGAATTAGCTTCCTTTAATAGTTTCTCGGAAATTGCAAGTCCTGCTGCATTATCACCAGCCTTGTTAATCTTTTTCCCAGAAGCAATCTGCTGCTGAAATTTCTGCATTGAATGCTGGGTACCATGCATTTGACGAGCAGTATAAGATGAAGAATTTACATTAGAAATCATACGAAAATCCTCCCCACAAAAACGTAGTATTTTTTTACGACCCTCTCCAGAGTCACTATATAATCATAAACACCATCGTGTACAATCAAAACTCCCCTACTTAAGATTATTTTAATACCGTTACATCAAGCAAGCAAGAGTGAATTTCCCACAAAATTATAACGCGAAATATTGTGCGTTATTTTGCAAAATTTCTCCCCAAATAAAAAGGCGTAAAATATAGCTTCAATCTACCTTTACTTTAGCAAAAAAGAAGACACCCTCTTTAGGATGCCCCTTCACTTAAACACGAAATTTTAATATGTATTAAAATTCTCTGTAGCCAGATCATTGATGTAGTCGGGTCTAGATTCGATTTTTACCTGAAAATCCGGCTCATTGAAATTGAAACTATCACCGTCATCTGAAACAGCTCGCAAACCCTCATCAAAAGAAGTAACAGCGTCTTCTACCTTCTCGACAAAGCTTCTTCTTTTTTCTGTGGCTTTACCACTTTTAAACCTTTCCATCATAAATGGATTAGATTTGATTGATGTTATCATTAAATCCCCTCCTCGCTACATAAACATCTTTCAAATCATAACCTTTATTTTCCCTTAAAAAATAATAAGCACTAGAGACATTGTACAACATCCCTAGTGCAAAAAGTTTATTTTCACAGTATTTACAAGTTTTTATAACTAATTTTATACTTTTTTCTATGATGCACCATTCGGGCCATTGTATTTAAAAGCAACCATTGTAATATCGTCGAACTGAGCTGCACCCTTAACAAAAATATCTATATCTCGCTTAACCGAATCGCATACATCTTTAAGCTGCAGTGAAATTTTTCCAGAAAGAATACTGAGCAATCTATCATCTCCATACAGCTCATTATGAATATCTGTAGCCTCGGTAACACCATCGGTATAAAGGAAAAGAATTTCACCTGGCTTCAAGGTAATAGTATTTGGCTTAAACCTCATCCCCTCCATACCAGCGAGAACAAATGATGTTTTTTGCGAAACAAATTCCACCGTACCATCAACATGCTTTAAAACCGGTGGATTGTGACCAGCACTTACAAAAAAAAGCTCTCCTGTCTGGGTATTGAATTTTCCTTGCCAAGCGGTCAAAAACATATCAGCATCATTCCCTGTACAAAGAGCCATATTGGCCTGATAAAAAATACTTTCAATATCATCTACTCTTTCAGTAGTTGATTTCAAAATCGCCTTTGAGCGCATCATAAACATTGCTGCCGGAATACCTTTTCCAGAAACATCTGCAATAAGGAAATTCAAGGTGTTTTTATCCGTCATATAGAAATCATAGAAATCCCCACCAACTTCTTTTGCTGTTCGCATACACGCATAAATATCAAAAGCTTTTTCATTTGGAAACGCAGGGAAAACATTTGGCAAGCTTGATAACTGAATATTCTTTGCAAATTCAAGCTCCTCGTCAATTCTTCTAGCGGCCTCATCAATATAGTTTTTCAATGTATCAACTGTCGTATTAATATCATCTGAAAGAGAATCAAATTCAGCACTATCACGTACATCAACAACAATTGACAAATTTCCTGAAGAAATCTCACTTAAGGATTTTTCTACCTTCAAAATATTTCTAACAACTGAAGCTCTGAAAAGGAAATATACCACGCCAAAAAGTATTGCAAAAACAAGTATTACCATAAAAAGCGAAACAAGTATTGAAATATCTCGCGACACAATTTCCTGTGACTTGGGAACAAGCGCAAAAATCTTAAGGCTTTCGTCTTTAGAATACATCGCATAAAAAACTCTGGCACCAACTGTTATTTCATACATCTTGCGTTCGTAAAATGAATTTATATTTCCTCCATCTACTCGCTCAATATCCTGATGTAGATCCATCTTTATCGATTGAACCATAACCTGATTTTCATCGTTAAATACAATAATTCCGCCTTCTTCACCAATTTTATGATTCTTAACTAAATTCAAGCAGGCATTTTCTCTTTCAGCCTTATAACCATCACTATCATATCCAATCTGTAAGCACCTACCATCCGGAAGCATTTTTCCTACATATCTGCGATATGTTCCTGGTCTTTTTGTAACTCGCTGGAATGGCTGTAAATATAAACCTCTTGCTTTAACATTATCATAAAAATCAACAGCCTGATTACCTTGATTAAACGCAAACCCTACATAGTCTTCAACCGTACTTTCTGTAATTACGCCATCTACATCAATAATATTTATCTCTACAAATTTTTGACTGTTACACAATTCATTAATTCGCTCACTCTCAGTCACATCACTATGTGCTGGCAAATCAACTATTTCATTGCAGACACCATTTAATGTTTCTATCATAGCAGCATCTGTTGCATTTTCTATTTCAAGCTCAATATTTTCAAGCGTAAGTCGCAACTCATCCTGAGACTCCTGTTTTGATAAATTATTTTGAAGAACAAAAAGCAAAATAATCATTATGACAGAAACGCCCATAAGAGAAAGCAAAAGATGTCTTTGTATTCTTTCAAAAACCTGAGGTTTATGTGATTGCTCACTAGACGCAGTCGCTCTATCTAAATACATAGACAAAGCACACGCCATCCAAACAGAAACCGTCACGGAAATTACCATTGGTGCAAAGCAAACCTTTACAGCCTCGAGTGCTTTAGATATTTGTCCAATATTGGTAAAGAATACCATTGACAAGTGAAATACTTCTATTACAAAACCACAGCCACATCCTATGAGAGGCTTCGGTCGCTTATTTTCAAAGAAGTATTTTCTAAGAAAAGCTGCATAAAATCCTGCTACACAGGTCGACAATGTACACGCAATACGTGTAAATTCTCCAGCACCCCAATACACTGCCAGCCAACGTTCTAATCCACCAATAAATCCAGCAATAATACCTGCTGGGCCACCAAAAAGAAGACCCGCAACCATAGGCGCAGCATCACGACAGTTTACAAAATAGCCATTCATCTTGATTCCCCATTCTGTTCCAAGAATGGCAATCATACCAAAGACTACTCCATAAATTATCTGTCCAACCCAATAATTCATTGAGCTGATTTTTTTATCAACATCTTTATGTAAAAAAACTAATGTCGCAACGACGGGTATCAGTGCAGCTATAGAAAGTTTAAATATCGGAAGCATAATTTTGTCCTCTTTCTTTGTTTATTTAAAAAATTTTATTTTAAATAATTGTGCAAATCACCTCTGTATCTGCATTGACCACACTGACATGTCCCTGACCATAACGCCTTTTTGTAATATCAATACAAGTACCAAGTTCAAGTTCATCACCGATTACCATTATTTTGTTATCCTCAAAATAACAATCCCCCGCGAACTTAACGATATCCTCATAATGAATCGACAAGTCTAATCCATAACGTGCCTTTATTGTTAATGCTCTTTTCATAATAATCCCTCCAATCTTATATCCACAGTTCACAAGGTTCATCTGACCCCTTTTTTCTTTAGCTCATTTTTCTTAGGTCACTTGACTATCCATACAATTCTATAGTCTTCAAATTTCATCTTCTTTTTTCTTTAACTTAGCTTTAACATGTTCTTTGACATTATTCATACAACTCTTTTTCTCATTATAATCTATAAAAAAACATAACCGCAATTCTTCCCATATAAATTTCACAATTTATTCTTGATTTTTGCAAGTCGCGTTGTGCACTTTTTTGTATTTCCGCTTGATTTGTATGTGTAATTTTGGTGTTTTTATATCTTTTGTGAAAATTTTTCATTATAATTATCTTATTATTATAGATAATTTTTGAAGCATGTTTTTCATGCATTAAGGAGACGCTTATGAGGGTTCATGAAATTGATATCGAAAAAGGAAGCTTTGCAATAATGTCCTCTGATGCTAACTTTTCAGTATTCATCAGTGACAGAACAGACAAGCCTTTTGATAGAATTGTTGCAGACAGATCTTTGGACAAATTCTATTCTCACTATCACAAATACATCCGTGACTGTGAGGACGCTGCCGAACTCGATATGACCTACGAGGAATATACAATTGTGCCAGACCGTTTTTCCTTAAATCTTTACGACCAATACGGTCTCGAAAACACATATATTGGGTCGTTTTATGAGTCAGCACTTGAAAATTGCCTAAAGCTTCGCATAACAAATGTCGACCTTCTCGTCGACGAAGTAACACATTTTGAGCTCGAAAAAGCAAAGTCAGATGCTATCTTAAGACTATACAATGACTCATTTTTTGAATACTATCCAGCACAGGACATGGTAAAGCTCTACTACATGGACAACACTGAAAGTGCATATCTTTCACTTCCTGAATCCGACGTAGAAAACTATCTAATCAAAAACTGGCCTGACCGCAAGGAAGACATAAAAGCATTCTGCGATGGTGTCAAAAACGGTGCCTTCCAGCAAATGCTCTACCTAAAATGTAATGTAGATGACCCTACAGCAACTGGTGTAACTACAACAATTGAATCAACCTGCGTCCAACAAAATGGAGTCTTAGCCTTATCTGTCGGTTACATTCACATCAACCACCACAACAAAAAAGAAGGCTACTCTCGCACTAAGCTCGACCCAGAAACGAACCTCATGCCAAAGGATGTCATCTTAAGCAAAGCTAAGCTTGTAATTGATGTAAAGAAAAAGTACCACACAACACTAGGTCTTTTAAAGCTCGACAACTTTGATACCATCAAAGCTGCCTACACTGACGAAGAACTCAAAGAGTTACGCCTTGCAATTTCAAACATACTCTACAAAAACCTTTCAAGCATCGGAATTGCAGGCCTAATCAGTGACGACACCTACATGCTGTGCTACACAAACGTATCCAACCTCGAATATCTACGTGGCTGGATTGACAGTCTCCAGCGAGACATCCGTGCTTTAAATCAGGATAACCCTGAAAAGCCATCACTTACCTGCACAGTTTCTCTCGTTAATTACCCAAAGAACGCTCGCAACTACAAAGAGATGTGCGCTGTCCTCCGCTACTGTCTCAAGCAGGCAGAAACCAACGGAAAAGACTGCTACAAAATCTACTCCCTCGAGGTTGACCCACCAGTCGACGAACTAGTGCGTCTCTACGGAGATGACGATTTTGCGTAGACACTATATATATTATTAAAAAGATTCATTTTCTTCTCTACGAAGATGACGATTTTGCGTAGACTCTATACTATTATTTCAACTTATGCACACCTAGCCATCCAGCCCCACAAGCAAGTAGCTTTTGGGGCTTTAAGTTTTTGAATCATAATAGGCTCTGCCTGGTTCAAGCTATCCTTCCCCTTCGTGCTCGTGAGGCTGGGTGAGTAGTTGCCCATAAGTTGAAATAAACTATAACATTTCATTGGCAAAGCTCTATTTTAGTAAATGCTCGACTGTGAGATTCGCGGTGTTAGCTGTTACTTTTGTATAGGCACCGCTGATTAGTGGGATGGTTGGGGAAATATGACCTATGTCAGCATCCATGATAATTGGGACATTATATTTACCCAGAATTCCGTGAACTGCGTTGTATTGGTCTACACCACAAAAGTCGGTGCCAAATGCAGCCAGCGGACGCCCTATGATAAAGCCACTGGCATTTTCGAACCAGCCTGCTCTGTCAAGATTCCATATTGCACGACGAATTGCCATCGTAGACAAGTCGCAGGCTTCGAGGAACCAGATAATTTTATCGGATGCATATTTTTTGTTGAATTCTTTTACTTTGTCGTATCTAGTGCCGACAAGATTTGCAAGACAATCAAGGCAGCCTCCTGTGAGACGACCTTCGATGGTTACAAGAGTCTGTTCTGGTGGTACTGGTGCCGAATATGTAGTTACCAGAGTTTGATCTGGTGCTACTGGCGCCGAATATGTAGTTACCAGGGGTTGATCTGGTGCTACTGGCGCCGAATATGATGATGTGATTGAGGGAATCAGCTCTTTAGTTCCTTCAAAAATCTTAAGGATTTTCTGCTCTGTTGCATTGATTCCAGCATATGGATTATCCTCCGATTTTAAAGATTCTTTTTCATACAATGGATATCCAGACTGTGTCAGTTTGTTTCCTTTTAGCAGCTCCCATGTATCCTGAAGACACTGATGCTTTTCATGTGCACCAAAGGCACCTATACTTGGACCGTAGATTGCGGCAGTATCACAAAGGATGTTTGATAAAAAGGTAAAATTGGTATTGTCAGAATAACCCATGTACCATTTTGGCGCAGCCTTTTTGATTCCTTCAAAATCTATAAAATCTACAGTTTCGCACATAAGCTCACCACCACCACAGGTTAAGAGCATATCATTTTCTGACGAAAGATAAAAATCTGTCAGCTCTCTACCACAATTTTCTGGCGATGAGCTAATGCCTAATCCATCTGCCTTGTGACAATTAGGCCCTTCTACTATAGTGTATCCCTGTGACTTTATCCAATCAGTAGCTGCTGCCATACAACTGATATATGGTTCAGTTGCACATCCAAAGGATGGAGCAATAACTCCTATAGTGCCATTTTCTTTTAAGAATTCTGGATATCTCATAATTAATAGCTCTCCTTATTTTCATGATTTCTTTTTATATAGTATTTTACAGTTTTCTTTGTAGCTGTCGATTATGTAAATTTACGTCGTGTCATTTGATTCTGTAAATTTCTTCCTCCCTCAGCCCTTTCTTACGAAGTCAAAATTTACAATTTCGCACTCGTTCTTTATTTCTGTAAATTTTTTCATCAATATTATTTACAATTTATGTCATATACCTTGATTCTGTAAATTTCTTCCTTCCTCAGTGCTTTCTTACGAAGGCAAAATTTACAATTTCGCTCTCGTTCTTTATTTCTGTAAATTTTTTCATCAATATTATTTACAATTTACGCCATATAGCCTGATTCTGTAAATTTCTTCCTCCCCCCAGCCCTTTCTTACAAAGGCAAAATTTACAATTTCGCACTCATTCTTTATTTCTGTAAATTTTTTCATCAATATTATTTACAATTTATGTCATATCACTTGATTCTGTAAATTTCTTCCTACCTAAGTTATTTCCTACGAAAGTAAAATTTACAATTTCATACTCTTTCTTTATTTCTGTAATCTTTCAGTACAAAAGTTTGTAATCTGTAATCTGCTTAATTTCTTCTATTTCTATATAATAAATTAAAAATAACCCAAAATCAGCAAAAATCGTTCTTTTGGGTATTAAAGTGAGCATTTCAAACACGCTGTTTTCAAAACAATAACCCAAAAACTCAATAATTAATAGTTTTGGGTTATTGTATGCATATTATCATCTTAATGTTTTGTTATTGAATAACCCAAAAATCTAATATTCATATATTTTGGGTTACTTCTATTACTACAAATTGGCTTACATCAAATTTTTTAAGTATTTCCAATAAACCTAAAACTCTAATTTTAAAGATTTTGGGTTACCATTTTCAATACAACGTATTTATAAATTGCTCATAATAACCCAAAAAACAAAAAAACAAGCATTTATGGTTATTCTAAAGACCAAAATAATTCTTTGTTTTATTAACTAGCACACATTCACCAAATAACTCTGGTCCAAAGAAAAAACACACCACTCACTCACATTTCTGATTCATCAAGTACCGCAATGACATTTTCATTGCTGCGCAATATAAAAATACTTCTTGAAATATTGGGATAAATGGGTTCCTTGTATTATTGCGATAAAAGGGTTCCTTGTAATATTCCAACAAAATGATTCCTTGTAATATTGCAGCAAAATGATTCCTTGTAATATTGCAACAAAATAATTCCTTGAAATATTGCAATAAAAGGGTTCCTTGTATTATTGCGAAGACAAATTTCCTATACAATAAAAAATAGGCTTCGCCTATTCAACTCCCCTTCCCCTCAATCTTGAGGGGTGGGGGTATTTTCTTGTTCTACTCTCCGATATATATTACATGAACATCCTTCAAGAAATATTCAAAGATAATTACGAAGAGTTTATG